>CAWUNB010000086.1:0-7920 GCA_963923745.1 uncultured Thiotrichales bacterium | reverse complement strand
ATCCTCTCTGGTCTCGTGGGCTCGGAGATGTGTATAAGAGACAGCCCAAGGCCCAGGTGGTCGCTTTGGATTTGGCACCGGGGATGTTGCGTACTGCTCGTCAGCGATTAGAAGGAAAGCCACTCTTGTGGCCGGTTCATTGGCAACGTCAGTGGCGACACTGGTTTGGGCAGCAAGCCACAGGATTTACCTGTGGTGATGCAGAGCAATTACCCTTTGTTGCCCGATGTTTTGATCTCATTCATTCTAATCTTACCCTGCAATGGTGTACCGATTTAGATAAAACCTTTGCTGAGTTGCGTCGAGTTGCTGCTTCGGGGGCATTGCTGAGTTTTACTACCTTTGGTCCCGATACTCTGAAAGAATTGCGGGCTGCTTGGCAGGCCGTAGATCAAGGGAATCATGTCAATACTTTTTTGGATATGCATGACGTGGGAGATGCCTTGGCTAGGGCAGGGTTTTCTGGAATCTTGATGGACGTGGAACGGTTAACCGTAACCTATGATCATCTGACAGAATTGATGGGAGATCTAAAAATACTGGGAGCCCATAATGTTACTCAGGGGCGTCCTAGGGGATTAATGGGGCGAGAACGATTACGTCGTTTGGTAGATACGTATGAAACCTATCGCTACGACGGGCGACTACCGGCCAGTTACGAGGTGGTTTACGGTCATGCTTGGGCGGAACAACCTGTGCAACAGGTTTCCAAAGAAAGCAATCTGGGTTCTCCCGTTAAATGGATGCCGTCCACTGAGTATAAGAAAATTAATAATTAATAACTGCTTGATAGGAGATTACCCTTGACTAATTACGCCGTGACGGGCAATGACAATGTTCAGACTTTTCAAGGATTGATTTTAGCCCTGCAAAAGTATTGGGCAGCTCAGGGGTGTGTAGTATTACAACCTTATGATATGGAAGTTGGGGCAGGAACATTTCATCCGGCTACCTTTTTACGGGCAATTGGCCCGGAGCCGTGGGGGGCTGCCTATGTACAACCTTCCCGTCGTCCTACTGACGGTCGTTATGGAGAGAATCCCAATCGGCTTCAGCACTATTATCAATTTCAAGTTGTCCTCAAACCTTCACCTAGCAATATTCAAGATCTGTATCTTGATAGCTTGCGCATGTTGGGTATTGATCCTTTAATTCATGATATCCGTTTTGTCGAAGATAACTGGGAATCGCCTACTTTGGGCGCTTGGGGGTTGGGGTGGGAGATTTGGCTAAATGGTATGGAAGTAACCCAGTTTACTTATTTCCAACAAGTGGGAGGATTAGATTGTCGGCCAGTGACTGGAGAAATTACTTACGGCTTAGAACGAATTGCCATGTATTTACAATCTGTGGAAAGCGTATTTGATCTAGTGTGGACTGAAGGAGCTTTTGGGCGAATCACTTACGGGGATGTGTTTCACCAAAATGAGGTAGAAATGTCTACTTATAATTTTGAACATGCCGACATTCCTTCGCTATTTAACTGGTTTAATACCTGTGAAGCCCAAGCTCAGCAATTATTAGAAGCCGGTTTGCCTCTCCCTGCCTATGAGCAAATGCTAAAAACATCACATACTTTTAATTTATTAGATGCCCGTAAAGCGATATCAGTCACTGAACGGCAACGATTTATTTTACGGGTTCGTACGCTGGCTCGGGGGGTTGCCCAGGCCTATTTTCAGCGTCGAGAGGCATTAGGATTTCCCATGGTTAATCAAGGGGAGGCAAGTTAATGGAGCAGACACGGGATTTTTTATTTGAGCTGGGTACTGAAGAATTACCACCGGTCGCTCTGCTTGGTTTGTCCCAAGCATTAACCCAAGGAGTAATTAATCGTTTACAAAAAGCTGGGCTAAGCTATCGTGCTATACAGTCCTATGGGACGCCCCGTCGTTTAGCACTGTTGATAACCGATTTGCTGGTACAGCAACCAGATCGCTTACAGGAAAGACGAGGACCCGCTTTGGCGGCTGCTTTTGATGGCAATGGGCAACCAACCAAAGCAGCCGAAGGATTTGCCCGCTCCTGTGGTGTTACTGTTGAGCAATTAGGACGTCAAGAAACCGAAAAAGGTACTTGGTTAGTATTTCAGGCAACCGAACCAGGAAAATCAACGCAAGCCCTATTACCAGAAATTATTATTGATAGCTTAGCGGGGCTACCTATTCCTAAGCGGATGCGCTGGGGAGCATTGAAGGAAGAATTCGTGCGACCGGTTCATTGGGCCGTAGCATTATGGGGCGATGAGGTACTTCCCATGACTATCTTAGGAGTGGCAACCGGTAGGGAAACTCGAGGGCATCGCTTTCATCATCCTGCATCATTGCCTATTCCCACGCCCCAGGTATACGAATCGACCCTGGCCGACAGGGGTAAGGTCATTGCTGATTTTACCAAACGGCGTACCCAAATTATTCATCAGTTGCAAATTGCCGCGCAAGATATTGGTGGAATACCAGTGCTCGATGATGCCTTACTGGATGAAGTAACTGGTTTAGTAGAATGGCCAGTTCCGGTAATGGGAGCATTCTCACCAGAATTTTTACAGGTACCCCAAGAAGCCCTTATTTCCACAATGAAGGGGAAGCAAAAATATTTTCCCTTAGTGGATAAACAAGGGCAGTTATTGCCCCACTTTATTACTATCAGCAATATCGAAAGTCTTGATCCGAAAAAAGTTCAAGAAGGTAACAACCGTGTTGTTCGTCCCCGCTTGGCTGATGCTGCTTTTTTCTGGAAACAGGATCAGCTTCGTCCGCTTGCCAGTCGTATTGAAAATTTAAAAGGGGTTGTATTCCAAGATAAACTTGGCACTTTATATGATAAAGCAACCCGCGTTGCCAGCATTGCTGCGATTATTGCCCAACAATTAGCAAGCGATCCAATATTAGCTAATCGTGCTGCCCAATTAGCCAAATGTGATTTACTTACGGACATGGTGGGTGAGTTTCCAGAACTACAAGGTATTATGGGACGCCACTATGCTCGCCTTGATGGTGAAACCGTTGAAGTGTCCGTTGCTATAGAAGAGCACTATTTACCCCGTTTTGCTGGCGATCAGTTACCGCAAACAGTTTTAGGAAAAGCACTAGCTATAGCAGATCGATTAGATACTCTAGTAGGAATGTTTGGTATTGGCGCTCCTCCTACGGGAGATCGGGATCCCTTTGGATTACGGCGGGCAGCATTGGGTATTTTGCGTATATCCATTGAAGGTAATTTAGATTTAGATTTACTGGCCCTTCTGGAGCAATCGGTAACAGGATACGGTGCACTGCTAACGCAGTCAGATACCGTCGAGCAAGTCTACACCTTTATTATTGAGCGACTTCGTACCTATTACGGTGAGCAAGGGATTCGTCCTGATACTTTTGAAGCGGTTGCCGCTAAACGTCCAGCACGACCAGTAGATTTTGATAAACGGATTCGAGCTGTACATGTATTCCGTTTATTGCCAGAAGCGACTAGTTTAACGGCAGCCAATAAGAGAATTCGTAATATTTTGCGGCCAATAGAGGGTGATATCACAGGAACAATTTCACCCACTTTATTACAAGAAGTCGCTGAACGCAATTTAGCTGATCAGTATGAAGTATACTACCAGCAGACCAATCCGCTTTTTGAACAGCGGGATTACCAGGGGGCATTAACCCAGCTTGCTGGAATACGGGACGGAGTCGATGTATTTTTTGAACAAGTAATGGTAATGGCTGAAGATGAAGCAGTTCGGCAGAATCGGTTAATCTTGCTCAAAAAGGTTGGCGATATGTTTTTACGGATAGCTGATATCTCTTGCCTTCAGACTTAGCTACCTCACCAGGAAATCGAGAAATATCCAGAATTTAGATCCTGATTCCAGATCTAAATTCTGGGGATGATTATTAAACTTCCCACTCTTCCACCGGGGAACTAGGGTGGCGTCGTTCTAGGACTAAGCGTTCTCCTTCTAGAGGATCGGAGGCGAGAATCACTTTGATAAGGGCGTTATCTGCCGTTACTAGTTGCTGGCGCTGTATTTTGGCGCTGGCAGAAGCATCACGGAATTGGGAGTGGGTCTCTAACAGCAGCGCTGTAGACCTGTCTTGCTTCACTTTGAATAGATAGTAGGGCATGGTGTGTCTCATTTGATTGGTAGCGTAGCAGTCAATCCGCATTTATTGTAAAGCAATCGTCTATTTTTAATTACTTTATGTCGAATCCTGATCGACATAATTCAGCCAGTGCAGCTGCACTAGCTAACCCATCACCGGCTCGGGCTGCAGCTTCTAAGGTACGAGCTATCGCTCCCAGAGCAGGGTAACCTAGACTGGCGGCAATCCCTTTAATTTGATGAGCCAATCCAGCCAATTGCGGGAGATCACCTTCCTCATGGGCACAATTCATCTGCGCTAGGGTGACCGGCAAATCCGTCAAGAAACGAGCTACCAACGGGGCGATCCCATCGTCATGACAGGGGAGAGGGGAAGCGGGAAGTGCATTAGCAACAGCGGGTGGTAAATAGCGGGCGATAACTTGGTAAAGCATCTCCCAATCAACCGGTTTAGTTAGAAAATCATCGCAGCCAGCATCCAATGCTTCTTGGCGATGGTAGCTCTGGCCGTGGGCGGTCAAAGCTACAATGGGTCCGGGGTATAAACTGGCCCGCAGCATTTGGGTTGCTTCCAATCCCCCCATAATAGGCATCTGCATATCCATCAGGATTAATTGGAAGTCTTGTTCCATGGCCAACGAGAACGCTTCTTCCCCATTACCTGCTACCGTAACTTCAGCATTGGTTTTAACTAGGTGGTAAGTAATGAGGGTTTGGTTATATTCGTTATCTTCAGCCAACAGGATGCGCCCGATTAATTGAGGAATCGCTGGTATTACGGGATCAGCCATGGCCAAATCGGCTACCAAATCAGGCAAATCCAAGCGCAAATTGTCATCAAGGGTTGTTAATGGCCCAGTGGCGATGGTGGCAGTGAATAAGCTACCTGTCCCAGGATGGCTTTCTAGTAGCAGATCATCTCCCAGGTGCTGGGTTAGGCGACGGGCTAACGGCAATCCTAGCCCCAATCCGTTGTGGCTACGGCCAAGAGAGTCATCTCCTTGTGTAAAGGGTTGAAATACTCGGCGAGCCTGTTCGTCGGAAATTCCTTGGCCACTGTCGAACAAAGACAGCACTAATCGTTCATTACTGGGATCACAACTCACCAATAGACGCACCGCTCCCTGTTCAGTAAAGCGGATAGCGTTATCTCCTAAACGATGCAGCAGTTGGGCAAGCCGTTGGGGATCTGACGTAAAAGTCCGAGGTAGAGGAGGTAAGGCCTGAACGGTGAGTGTTAGCCCTTTTTCTCGAGCCAAAGGATTGAATTGGTTAAACCAATGAGTAAGTAACGCTAAAAGATCGACTGATTGCGAATTAAGAGAAAGCTGGCCGGTTTCGGCGTCTGATAGATCGAGAGCATCTGTTACTAATTGCTGTAAATGCTGGCTACTATTCAGAATGGCTTGTAGTGCTTGTTCCCGTTCTAAAGTAGACTGATTTCCTTCTCGAAGTTGTTGCGCAAAACCTAGCAAAGCGGTTAACGGAGTACGTAATTCATGGCTAACATGAGTAATGAAAGTCTGGTGAGTTTGAACAACAACCCCAGCAGTATCCATGTTCTCTAGTGAGGTTGAATTTGCCTGATCGTGCCCAACCAGAATAGCCCCTACTGGTTTATTATTTTCGTTAGTCAATAGACTCACTTGCCAACTAACAGAATGGGGCTCTCCCTGCTGATCGAGCACCATACTGGTATAACGGCTTGGAGGAAGCTCGATACCCGCCATTACTCGATTCATATAATCGATTCGAGCTGCCCGCTGATCTGCTGGAACACAATGATCTAGCCACCCCGAGCCGAGTAATTCAGTTTCTGAATAACCTAACGTTTCGCAGGTATAGCGATTAACCCGTATGATATGGCCATCTATCCCGACTACTAGTAAAATAGCATCCATTTCATCCAAATAGCGCTGAGTAGCAGAAACTATCTGATTGCGTGCTTCCTGTTGGTTATGTTGTTTGGTTATATCCCGTAGCACCCCAAGCGCTAATAAGGGCAGACCATCTTGACCATAAACAAAAGAGGTTCGTTCTTGAAACCATAAATAATGGCCAGCAGCATGGCGTACCCGATACTCTACTTCAATCGTTGCTTGCTCTTTGGAGGAGATTAGTTGTAACGCTTGAGTGAAAACATCTTCAACAGTGGCCAAATCATCAATATGAATATGCTGACGCCAATTAGCTAAAACGGAGCCCATAGCTATTTCATTATAACCCAGCAAAGTAGTGTAACTACCATCCCACTGCATACGCCGAGTGCGTAAACGTAATTCATAAGTAATATCACCCAGAGCCCCCACCAACGAAGTGTAGCGGCGCAAGGTAGCAGCTTGTTCCTCTTCCCAGTAGTGGCTTTCGGTGATATCACGCCCTACGGTGTAAATAAAATCCGTACCAGGATCAAAAGTAGCTTGCCAAGTAACCCAAACAATCTCTTCCTTTACCGTTAGCAAGCGTATGGTCAACTGACGTAACGGATCTCCCATATTCAATCGCGCTAAGGTTTGCTGGGCTATTTCCTTATCTTCAGGATGAACAACTGTAAAAAATGATTTACCAATTAACGTGTGTGTTGAATATCCTAAACGGCGCTGCCAAGCAGGATTAACAAAATGTAATTCACCTTCCGCACTGACACTAGCGATAAAATCCTGAGACATTTCTAAAATACGATTTTTTTCTTGAGCAGAAATCCATTGTTCGGTACTATCAAGAGCCGTCATTAACCGTAAAGGTTCACCGTCACTATCTTCTCCTACCGGTTCCGAATAGAGGCCCCAAACTAGAGTTTGACCATTAGCCGTAGTTAAAATAAATTCACCGTGGTGAATCGCCGTCAAGGCGGTAGATTGTGACTGTAATGTCAGAGCGATAGCTCGACCCCGTTTGCCAAAAATTAATTGAGCAAATTCGGAGATAGTTGTGATAGATTGAAAATTATGTCCAGTAAATTGTTGCCAAACTTGATTTAACAAATGAACAGTACCATCGGTACGATATAATAGTTTAGGTAGCAAGCTATCTCGAATTGATCGCTTAAAATGTTCTTTATAGCGCCCCTGAATTTCATAGGATGTGACTAATTGGGTTATATTCTCATAGGTGATTACTGCATGAGGTGTAGCTAATCCTACTAAGAGCCAGACACGCATGGAAAACCAATCCCGTTGACTCCCGTTTTTACAAATAAAATGAAAATCCCAATTAATTCTTTCTCCTGCTAGAACAGATCGCACGCCTTTTATTGCTTGTCCGGCCTCCACATCACCTAATTCTCGTGCCCGATCCAAGGGAGCAAAATAAGAAGTTCCTACTCCAACTTGCTGAGGATCTAGTCCGCCCTCTTGGGCAAAAGCCTGCCAAGCACGATTAACAGCAATGATAATTCCTTGATCATCTACAACCACTAAAGGAGCAACAATAGTATCAATAATAGTTTGATTAAATTGAGCGGATTCAGTCACTGCCCGTAGATTGCGCCGCAGTTCCTGCTCCTGATGACGCAAATGATCTTGCTTTTTCAGGAGACGATTTTCGTAATCTCGAATCTGCAGGTGTAGCGATACTCGAGCACGAACCGTTGCCGGATTGATGGGTTTAGTAATGAAATCCCGGGCACCACAGGCCAGTGCACGAACTTCGGTGGCAGAATCATTAGCGGCTGTGACGAACAGAACCGGAATACCAGGGAAGTCACGCAGCAGTGCTCCACAGGTGGCAAAACCATCCAATCCAGGCATACTGGCATCAAGTAGTACCAGATCTACAGGATCAGCAGCCACCATGGCCAGCGCTTCTGTCCCTTCAAGGGCGTAGCGTAG
>CAWUNB010000085.1:0-7924 GCA_963923745.1 uncultured Thiotrichales bacterium | reverse complement strand
CTATTAGTTTTTTATGGGGAAAAGAATTAATGGCTTATTACCAATTCTGGGGGTTTTAGTTATGAAACCTTTGAAAATTGGACTAACAGGCGGTATTGGTAGTGGTAAATCCACGGTAGCCGCTTATTTTACCGCTTTAGGAATACCCATTATTGATGCTGATGCAGTAGCACGAACGGTGGTTGCTCCTAATCAACCGGCTTTAGCGGCTATTAGCGCAGCTTTTGGTGCTGATTTAATAGACGAGCAGGGAGTGCTTCAGCGAAATCGGCTGCGAGAAATAGTATTCGAGAATCCGCTGGCTCGGAAACAGCTAGAAGCCATTCTGCATCCCTTGATACGGGCTGAAATGGTTCACCAGGTCACAATTGCTACTACGCCTTACGTTATTTTAATGGTGCCCTTGTTGTTAGAAAGTGGTTTCATCGATCTAGTAGATCGAGTATTGGTGGTGGATGTGGCAGAGCAAACCCAATTGGAACGCACCCAACGGCGGGACGGGTTATCCCCGCTCCAAGTGACTGCGGTTTTGGCCGCTCAAGCCAATCGTTGTCAGCGGCTAGCCGCCGCTCACGACGTTATCTCTAACGAAGGGGAAGTGGCCGATTTGGATTACCAAGTCGCCCTTCTTCATCAACGGTATCTAGAATTAGCAAATAGTTGAGTGTGAAAAATTATGCTGATCGATTCCCATTGCCATTTAGACCGTCTGGATTTAGCGCCTTTCGGGGGATCACTAAACACTGCCTTAGAGGCTGCCCATGCCGAAGGTGTTAGTCATTTTCTCTGTGTTTCTATTAATTTAGAAAATTTTCCCCAAGTTTTGACATTAGCCCATCACTACCCAAATATTTATGCTTCTGTGGGAGTTCATCCCAGCGAGCGTGCTGGTCGGGAGCCTACAACAGATGAGCTAATCCTTCTGGCAGCGGATTCTTCGGTAGTAGCCATCGGTGAAACTGGGTTGGATTATCACTACAACCAGGGAGATTTGCAGTGGCAGCAAGAACGGTTTCGTCGCCACATAGCAGCAGCCAAAACAGTGGGTAAGCCCCTTATCATTCACTCTCGAGAAGCGCGTGCTGACACCCTAGCTATCCTTGAACAAGAGGGAGCTGCAAAAGTGGGGGGGGTGATGCACTGTTTTACTGAAGATTGGGAAACGGCCAGCAGGGCGTTGGACTTGGGGTTTTATATTTCTTTTTCTGGCATTATCACTTTTCGCAACGCAGAGGAACTGCGTCAAGTCGCTCGCCAAGTACCCTTAGAGCGACTGTTAGTAGAGACCGATTCTCCCTATCTAGCTCCTGTTCCCTACCGAGGCAAATCTAACCATCCGGCTTGGTTGCCCGCCGTAGCGCAGCAATTGGCTGCTGTGCGGAATATTTCTCTCTCGGCCCTAGCGACTGTTACTACAACGAATTTTAATACCCTATTTTTGTCCAGAGCGTAAGCACAACAGCAAATAGGTTTCAGATTATGGTGACGTATGACGTAGTGATTGTGGGGGGTGGCATGGTGGGCGCTACCCTGGCTAATGCCTTGGGAGGTAGTTCACTGCGGGTGTTGGTATTGGAATCTGCTCAACCCCCTTCTGTGGTTGCCCAAGCCCCTTGGGAGATACGAGTTTCAGCCATTAACCGGGCATCAGAGACGATATTCCGCACCTTGGGAACTTGGGAAGGAATGGAAATTCGCCGGGTTAGCCCCATTAGGACCATGAATGTATGGGACAAAGGTGGGAGGGTGATTTTTCAGTCAGCTGACTTGGGAGAACCTCACCTCGGTCACATCGTCGAGAACGCTGTGGTTCAAGCTGCCCTGGTGGAGCAGCTAACCCGTTTTGCTAATGTAGAACGCTGGTGTCCGGCCAGGTTGGCTCATTGGCAAGATGAAGGCCAGGGGTATCGGTTGGAACTGGTGGATGGTCGTACTTTGCACACCCGTCTGGTAGTGGGAGCCGATGGAGCGGACTCCCGGGTAAAAGAGCTGGCAGGCATTCCCAGTCGGGTCTATGACTTCCAACAGCAAGGGGTAGTAGGGGTTGTACGCACTCAGAAAGCCAATCCCGAAACCGCTTGGCAATGCTTCCTCCCTACCGGCCCTCTGGCATTTCTACCTCTACGGGATGGTCAGTCTTCCATCGTTTGGACTGTGCCCCATTCTCAAGGGGATCGCCTGGTTAGTTTGCAGGAAAAGGTTTTTTTAGAAGAACTACAGGCAGCTTTCGGTGATTCTCTGGGAACATTGCTGGGTGGTGGTCCTCGAGCTAGTTTTGTCCTGAAGAGCCGTCATGCCGAACGCTACATCGCTTCTCGCTCGGTGTTGGTCGGCGACGCAGCCCATACTATTCACCCACTCGCTGGTCAGGGAGTAAATTTGGGGTTACTGGATGCGGCGACTTTAGCAGAGGTGCTGCTGGAAGACCCTTTCTCCGACCCTGGAAGCACTCGAGTCCTGCGTCGCTACGAACGGGCTCGCAAAGGTAGTAACTGGTTAATGGCACTGGGTATGGAAGGATTCCATCACTTGTTTACCAGCACCCTCCCCCTCATACCTGAATTGCGCCAGTTAGGTTTGTCCGTGGTCAATAACCTGAATCCTGTCAAAAATGGTTTTATGTACCACGCCATGGGACTTCCTAGTCCCTTTGGTTTGGCACCAAGCCAACCGACTCACTTACCTCGATTGGCGCTGGGGCAACCCCTAGTTGCTGATTACTTCCGTGCTAGACGGCGCACACAGGCTAAGTAAGCTAGGTGATCAGGTGCCTGACCGCTGCGTTGACTCTGCCACAAACTTTCTGCCAGACACTCCATGATACGGTGTTCAGCATCGTGGGCATCTCCACAACGCCGTAGAATGGCTTGGTACGATTTTCTAATTCCATCAGGCCGATCGGTTGTCAGCTGTTCTTGAATGGCAATATGTAATCCCATATGAAGAAACGGGTTGCTCTCACCCATTTCCGGAAGCCAGTCTCGATGGATGCTCCCCCCTGGGTTGGCTACTACCGATTGGTACTCAGGGTGCTCTCCCACCACTTTGGCAAGCAACTGTTCCAGAGGCTCCAAAGGTTCACCAAGTTGGTGTTTACGCCAGGCAGTGAAATAGGCGCGACGCAATTCACCCCGATCTTGGGAAAAGATCATGTTATCGCCCCCCGAAAAAACACGGGCGACCGAAGTCGCCCGCGATCTCTTCGTCTTCCTCGATAGCAGGAAGTCGGCCCCTTCTTAGAGGGACATCACCCACGCAATCAGCTTCTCCAGATCGGCATCCGGTACCGCTGCTTGGGGAGGCATGGGGATGGGACCCCATACGCCAGAACCACCGCTCTTGACTTTGGCAGCCAATCGGGCAGGTGCCCCTGCATCACCCTTGTACTTAGCTGCTACATCTTTGTAAGCCGGACCGACTATTTTCATGTCCACCTTGTGGCAAGCCAAGCAGCCATATTTTCCAGCCAGGGCTTCATCAGCCATTGCGGGCGCTGCTGCGACCAGACCTGCTACCACACCTGCCATGAGGATTTTCTTGGTGAAGCTCATCTGCGATTCTCCCGAGTCAAAGCGCGGCCCTTGTCCGCGCGGTGCCAATGTTATCCGATTCCCAGTCCGGAGATCCGGGTAAAAAACCATTCCGTTGCCATACCCTGCAAAATTCCCCAGGCCAGTAGACCTGCCGCAAGATCATCGACCATGATGCCTAACCCCCCTTGGACACGACGATCAAGCCAAGAAATAGGCCAAGGTTTGATAATGTCAAATATCCGAAATAAAACGAACCCTACTGCCAACCAAATTCCACTTGGAGGAGCAGCTAACATCGTCAGTAAATAACCGACGATTTCATCCCAGACAACAGATGGTGGATCAGATTGGTTCAGTATTCCCGCTGCTTGTCCACATAACCAAATCCCTGCTAGGGTCATAATCCCTAGTGCACCTAGATAAACAGTGATGGACCAAGAAGCCATTAACCAATATAGGGGTACCGCGACAAGCGTTCCCAGAGTGCCTGGTGCCCAGGGAGAACGTCCAGCACCAAACCCTTGAGCAAGGATCAATATTCCCTTTGTTAATAAAGAACGCTGAACAGGGGGGGTCACGAATTATTACCTGTCGATTCTGGCGAAGCAGCATGATTCGAAATACGGGCAACAGTTGCCTCTATCCACTCTCTGGCATCGGCATTAATTTCTGCCGCTTTCCGTCCAGCTGTAGGAATAGGTTTACCAATAACCACAGTAATGGTTCCGGGTAATTTTAAAAAAGCCCGCCGTGACCAATACTCACCAGCATTATGGGCAATAGGTACAACGGGAACACCTCCGCTACGCTCAGCTAACATAGCACCTCCGATAGCGTAATCACGGTGTTGCCCAGGTAATACGCGAGTACCCTCAGGAAAGATAACGATCCAGCGTCCTGCTGCCAATCGTTGCTTGCCTTGTTGTAATAGAGCATGAAGTGCCTTACGGCCAGCAGAACGGTCAATAGCAATGGGGTCAGTGGCAGCCAATCCCCAACCAAAAAAAGGTACCCATAGTAATTCCCTTTTTAATACCCAAACAAAAGGAGGAAGAATACGCTGTAATGCTAAAGTCTCCCATACCGATTGGTGCTTAGAAAATACAATAGCTGACCCTGATGGCAGATTTTCCAATCCTTCGACGCGATAATCTAAACGGCACAAATATTTTAACCACCACAAAGTAAAACCTGCCCAACTACGAATAATCGCGAATCGCTTTGGAAAAGGTAGTGGCCAAGCTAGAATGGGGAAAATAATAAAAGGCGGAATGGAAAATATCATTATTCCTAAGAATAATAGCGAACGTAAATATAATAATGGGGCAGACCATAGGGTGGGAGTGGGATACATAGCTGGTTTCCGTGATAATCCAGAATAGCTAATTTAGGGCCGATGGGGACGTTCCAAATAAGCACGGGAACGCATTTCTTCTAACCGACTGACCGTTCGCTGAAAAGATTCTCCTAAACGCCCCCCCTGGTACAGTTGATCCGGAGGCGCTGCTGCAGAACAGACCAATTTAACCCCCCGATCATACAGCTCGTCTACCAGATGAATAAAACGCAATGCTTGGTCATCCACCTGTTCTCCCAAGAGAGGGATATCACTTATAACTACTGTGGCAAAAGTACGAGCGATCTCAATGTAATCCATGGGAGCGCGGGGAGTCGCGCATAATTCAGCAAAAGTTAGCCAGGCCAAACCGTCTGCTAGTTGTACTGTCTGGATCCAGCGATCATGGATAAGCAGCCGCTCACCACAACTGGTGGATCCGGGAGCCATGCGCTGGAAGAAGTCTACTAAGGCACCGTGGACCTGTTCCCCAAGAGGATAGTGATAGATAGGCGCTTGTTCTAGTACCCGCAACCGGTAATCCACCGGCCCATTTACTGGCACCACTTCAGTGTGGCGCTGAATGAGATCAATCGCTGGCAGGAAGCGACTTCGTTGTAAACCGTGCTCGTAAAGCCGCTCTGGTGGGGTATTGGAAGTAGCTACCAACACAACCCCCCGGGCAAACAACTCCTTCAGTAACCCTGCCAGAAGCATGGCGTCCCCAATATCCCCCACGTGGAACTCATCGAAACAGAGCAAGTGGACTTGCTCAGCCCAACGAGCGGCTACAATGGGCAATGGGTCGGGGGTTTTCGGGAGAGTTTTTAATTCTCCATGAATTTGTTGCATGAAGCGGTGAAAATGCATTCGCCGTTTTTCAGGGAAGTCTAGACCATCATGGAAACTGTCCACCAAGTAAGTTTTTCCCCGCCCTACTCCGCCCCATAAATACAGACCCCGAGGAGATGGCGGGACCCAGCCCAAAGCGACCCGACAGCGAGTTAACCAACCTCGGCGGGCCACTTGAGCAATCTGGAGTTCTTGGTATAGCCGATCTAAACGGCTAACGACTTGAAGCTGGACAGGATCTTCATGGATAGCACCCCGAGCTACTTCGGCTTGGTAGTGCGCTAGGGGAGTCATGGAATGGATCTAACGGAGGATAGTAGCGGATAACAGCAACCAACTCACGGTGGCAATCACTCCAACAATAGCGGCGTACTGTAATAACACACACCAACCGGGTACATCACCACATAAGTTCTGATAACGGCACATCTTGCAATGCTTCATTAAATCTCCCCTAACAAGCCGCCGCCGGTTTCCTTCCCTGGTACACCTTACGACGAAACAGATCGTTATGGCGACTGACCAAACGATCTAAGAATAGCAGGCCATCTAAATGATCTAACTCATGTTGAATGGCTCGAGCTTCATAACCGCTAGTTGTTAATTCCACAGCCTGACCTGTCCCATCCTGGGCACGTACTGTAATGCGCTCTGCCCGCACCACATTGCCAGTGTAATCCGGCACTGACATACAACCTTCCCGGCCTACCGCCAGTCCTTCCCACTGAAGGATCTCCGGGTTAACTAACCGCAAACGACCGTGGTTTTCTACCTTTGGCTTAGCGGATACATCCACTACAATAATCCGGCAGAAATGACCTACCTGAGGCGCTGCAATGCCGACACCTCCCGGACCAGCCTCCATGGTTTCCTCCAAGTCCGCTAATAATCCTGCAAGTGCAGCATCGAACTGACTAACTGGCACAGCGATTTGCTTTAGCCGGGGATCGGGGTAAGTTAAGATAGGTAAAATAGCCATCGATCCCTCAACCGATCAGGGTATCCAGGGACTGCAGGTGAACCTCTATACCATCCCGGGTGGCCTGGGCGATAGCCTGTTCCAAAGCAGCTAATCCTTGACTGGCTTGACCTTCTATTTGCATCACGTAAAGGGGCTGAGCGGCACTTCCTGCCACCGTGGAACTCAGGTCGGTGATATTCAACCCGGCCTGGGCCAGGGCCCCGGTGACTTGGGCGACGATCCCCGCCCGATCAGCTCCATAAACAGTGATACACACTTCCGGCGGTACCCCACTATGAAGAACGCCAGGAATGGGATCCAGATGGACCGCCAGCCCCAGATTATCTGTTACTGGCCTGAGTAGAGCAGCCAAATCAGCTCCCGATTGGCCGTAGTGCACCATCATCATGATGGTGAAACTATCCCCCAATCGAACCATGGAAGTCTCCCCCAGATTACTTCCTCCCTCGTACAAAGCCCGGCTCACTTGGGCGACAATACCCGGCTGATCCTTTCCCACCAACGTCAGCATGTACCAGTGCATTGTTATTTTCCTCTGCTTTCTGGAGTCGTTAGCCAGATTAAACTGGCCATGCGTCCGGTTACCCCTTCCCGGCGATAAGAATAAAAATTCTGGGATTCCGTAAAGGTGCAGTATTGCCCACCATAAACCCGGGTCACACCACCAGCGGCCAACTGTTGCTGAGCTAAGCGATAGACATCCGCTAACCAGCGTCCCTGTGGGCTGGGAGTAAAAGCTTGAATTAATTGGGGATCCTGTTGAAGGAAAGTTGTCCTTACTTCGGGTCCCACTTCATAGACACGAGGACCAATGGCCGGTCCTAGCCAAGCTAACCAGTCTTGTTCCGCCCCCATGGCCGTTAGCCCCGCCCGAATGATTCCCCCTGCTAAACCACGCCAACCGGCATGAAAAGCACCCACCCGCGTTCCTGTCGGATTGCACAGTAAAATCGGTAAACAATCCGCTGTTAGCACCGCGCAGACCTGACCAGGTTGATCCGTCCAAGCGCCATCGGCTACTAATCCCGAGGGAGTACCCTCCTCCACCATGACGATGCGATCACCATGGACCTGACTTAACCAGCAGGGCTCTTTAGGCAGGTTTAACGCCTGTACTAACCACTGGCGATTGGCTGCCACTGCTACCGGATCGTCGCCAACATGGTCTCCTAGATTTAATCCGGCATAGCAACCGTGACTAGCCCCCGCACCTCCCCGCAG
>CAWUNB010000084.1:0-7963 GCA_963923745.1 uncultured Thiotrichales bacterium | reverse complement strand
GAGGAGGAGGGGGGGGAGGCGGAGCTGCTGCCGCCGGTTCCGCTAAAACACGCAGCCGTTCCAATAAACTAGGACTCGCAGGGCGAGGTAGAGTCCCCTGCTTGATAGAACCGAACATTTCATTGACGGTGTCCAATACCTGGAGCACCGCATCCATTAGATCTGAATCCAGCTCCCGCTGACCTTGACGTAGAGTATTGAATACATCCTCAGCCCGGTGGCAAACGTCTACTAAGGCAGTGAGATTGAGAAATCCGGCACCACCCTTAATTGTATGGAAGGCACGGAACACCGCATTCAGCAACTCACCATCCCGTGGACGTTGCTCCAAGTCCACTAGCTGTTCGCCGAGGTGCTCCAACAACTCACCCGCCTCGACCATGAAATCTGCAAGGATCTCGTCGTCCGCATCTATGCTCATGTCCGCCCTCTTCGCATCCGCCTGGGTGGTGCTAGCTCTACAGATCTACAGGGCACCGTCCACGGACCAGGCTTTTCAGTGCCCCATGCCCATCAACCAAACAGCCGCTCGTAAAGGGGAACGAGCCGTGGTAATGCTGATCGTAGCGGAGCTGGTAAAACTTCTTGTGGATCCTGACCGTTGAGAAAATTCTTTACGTAAAGACCGAGTTCCGTGTTGCCGTCTAGGGTTAAACGACGCTGAAAAAACAGAGTATCCGGATCTTCCTGACCAGCTGCCAGTAGCAGCAAATCATAGACCGTTCCCCCCACCGTTAAGTCAGTTGGTTGATCCCCCTTCGCGGGATGCAATCGACCACCTTTGAAGGTTAGGCGAAACCCGGTACGAGCATCGTGAACTTCTACCCGCAGCACTTTTCCTTCTAGAAAATCCAATTCACCTTCTTGGCGTGCCCGAGTAAAAACTCGGTTCATGGCAGCAGCCACGATAGCAGAATGGAGAGACATGGGTAGCAAAGCCAGAGGAGCCGCCAGTAGGGAAGGCAAGCGGGGGGCCCGTTCTGGAATGACAGAGGAAGAAACAGGCATAAATTCCACCGAACTTTTAAGCCACGAGTAGTGGCGGTGTTGACGGGTGTTGCCCCGTAAGGAAGTACTCCAGGAGCTCCCGCACCGGACGAATTTCCCGACCGAAGGGCAGTGATTCAGAGCCTCGGAAAAACAGTCCACGCCGCAGGTCGCCTGCTTGGGCAGCGGCCAACTGGGTCTCGATGCAGAACTGACCGGCTTCAGGTTGGCCGTCCTTCAGTCCGCAATAGGTGAGACATTCCAGATTGCGCACACAGTCCCCTTGACCGGGTACTGCCTTACCGCGAAGTTTAGCTTCATTACGCAGGTAACGAGCCAGCCAGGGGGTTAGCACCGCTCGGCATGGAAGGCCCGCTGTACTCATAAAAGTAACAATATCTTCTGGTCCCGCTGTCACCAGTACTTTCTTGAAAGTGAGGTGAGCATCCCCTTCGTCGGTTACCGCAAAGGGCGTCCCGATCTGGACGCCCCGAGCTCCCTGAGCAAATAGCTCTTTGATCTTCTCAAAGGAATTGATACCCCCAGCTGGGATAAGAGGGATAGCATCCACCGCCAACCCAAGTTGCTTGAAGACATCTCGAATAGCCTCTAGCACTCGAGCGAAATCGAACTTGGGATCATTAATTTCTTCAATGCGGGTTGCTCCCAGGTGTCCCCCAGCATAGCGGGGATGTTCGATGACAATGGCATCTGGTAGCCGTCCTCCCCGCATCCAACGCTTGAGCACTGCCCTTACTCCCCGTTCTTCGGACAAGATAGGGATGAGGGCAACATCCTGATGTTCTTTGGTCAGCTCCGGAAGATCAAAGGGAAGTCCCGCCCCCATAATGATGGCACTGGCCCCGCTGCGGCAGGCTTGGCGCACTAAATCGGTATAGTGTTTAACGGCCCGCATGATGTTAACTGCCACAAAACCACTAGGACCGGCAATTTCTCGAGCAGCTGAAATTTCTCGATCTAGCGCAACCAAATTAGTAGCAGCCTGGACATCATGATCCTTGGAGTCTCCTGTTTCTGCCATGAGATCGGCATGGAGCCGGCGCAATTCCACGCTGGCAATAGTGCCGATTGCGCCCTCTCGAGCCACGCTACCGGCCAGGCGATGGGCAGAAATGCCTACCCCCATTCCCCCCTGAATGATGGGCAGTAGCTGATGTCCGCGAATGTTAAGGAGGGGAAATTGGGATTCGATCATAGGGGTGGAAAGCTCTGTCTAGAGACTGGAAGAACGAGTGCAGGCACCTAATTAAGGTGTTTTCTCTCTGGTTGATCCCACACGGAGGACCCATCGGCACCCAGTGCGGAGGGGTGAGTATACGAAAGATCGACAGACAAGCCGACTTAAATAAGCGGAAGCCGATTTTGGCCCATCTGTTGTCCTTGCCTAGGCTCCACCAGCAGCAAGGGCTAGGTTATCTTCGTCCAGATAGCGTTCTCGGATAGCCAGAATTTCCTTCGTGTTATTTAAAAAGGCCTGTACACACTTAGGATCAAAATGGCTTCCTGACTGTTGGCGTAAAAAATCTAGTGCCTCATCGATAGGCCAAGCTCGCTTATAGGGACGATTTGAAGTAAGAGCGTCAAATACATCTGCCACAGCCACGATACGACCATGGAGTGGGATATCTTCTCCCTTCAGGCACTGGGGGTAACCCGTTCCATCCCACCGTTCATGATGAGTCAGTGCAATAGACGCCGCGATTTGTAACAACGGCGAAGTACTACCCTGCAGGATCTCATACCCAATACGGGGGTGACCCCGCATAATGGCAAACTCCCTCTCATCCAATCGCTCTGGTTTTAACAAAATATGGTCGCGAATCCCTACTTTGCCAATATCGTGCATGGGGGCCGCGTAGAGCACCGTTTGCTGTTCTGCCTCAGATAAGCCCAACCCTTTCGCAATGGTCTCAGAATAATGAGCCATTCGCAGCAAATGGGCACCTGTCTCAGGATCACGGTATTCAGCGGCTTTTGATAAACGCAAGATAAGTTCGTGCTCCCTCGCACGAATCTCACCGGTAGCTTTTTTTACTTCTGTCGCTAACCAATCAGCCCGATCTGCTAACTGTTTCTGGCTACGACGCAGCGCCAACATGTTGCGGGTCCGCGCCAGAAACTCGATTCTGTCTACTGGTTTGGTAAGAAAATCATTTGCTCCTAACTCGAGCGCTTTATAACGAACAGAGACCTCGTGATCCGCTGTGACCATCAAGACCGGAATATCTTTTCCACCTGACGTTGCTCTCAACCGCTCAATAAATTCCATGCCGTCAGGAGCTGGCATCATATAATCCACCAGTACCAGGTCAGGACTATTGCTAAAGCACCACTCCAGCGCTTCTGCTGATACGGTGAAAGGGTAAGGCGTGCAATCCTCCAGGCGCCTAACCAGATGCTTTAGAAGGGTGGTGTTAGTCAGATTGTCATCAACAATTACGACATCCACGCAATCCTCCTCTTGACCGGATTAACCGGACAGACTGGCAATGTAATTCTCTACAGCTATCAGCGATTCCTCTAAATTAACTAATAAAATCTTTACTTGCTCTGGATTTTTTCCTCGCCCGCTTTGTTCCAGGGCAGCGATTTGTCGCAAAACATCCTGTGCTCCCATGGGTTCGGCAGCGACTCGCAGCTCTGCTATGTCTTCCAGAAGACCAGCCCAGTCTTCAGCAATTGCTGCTCCTTGCATTTTTTCTAATAAGCCGTGAGCAGTGGGAATAAAGAGCCCAAGGAGCTCCTGAACGGTCTCTTCGTCCCCTTCAAAATCTTTTCGTAATTGTTCCAAATTTAAGGGACAGGTACTTTGCTGAGAAGAAGGTGAGTTGCTCAACCAACGGATTAACATTTGCCGCAACTGATCTTGATGAACAGGCTTAGCAAGATAATCGTCCATTCCTGCTGCCAGACACCGTTCTTTGTCTCCCTGCATAGCGTTAGCTGTCACAGCGACAATGGGTAAGTGGCGACCACTTCCTTGCTCAGCCTGACGGATGGCTGCCGTAGCGGTGAAACCGTCGGTACCCGGCATCTGACAATCCATCAACACCAAATCGAATTCGCCGGTTGCTACTGCCGCAATCGCCTGAGCACCGTCACAGACCGATTCCACTTGATAACCCAGCCGTTCTAGTTGGCGAATAGCCACCTGGCGATTAACAGGGTGATCCTCGGCCAACAATAAGCGGTGATGTTGTGGGGACATAAGCCAGGAAATTTATGATGAACCAACCGTTAGACCGCTTGTATGGGGATGGCGTTGCGACTGTGGGTCATACGATTGGCTCCATCCACGTAGACGAGGGAGGGTTTGAATGTAGCAAGCTCCCGGGAATCTACCATGCCGTAGGCACAAATGATGACTAAATGACCGGGACTGGCCTTATGAGCAGCGGCACCGTTGACCGAAATAATTCCAGAGCCTTCTTCGGCACGGATAGCATAGGTAACAAAACGCTCGCCGTTGGCGATGTTGTAGAGGTGAATCTGCTCGTATTCCAAGATGCCGGAAGCATCAAGCAAGTGTCCGTCAATGGCACAGGATCCCTCGTACTCCAGCTCGGCGTGAGTAACCGTAACGCGATGCAACTTCGCCTTCAGCATGGTGTACTGCATAGAATTAGACCCCTCCACTGATAACTGCTTATTCAAATGGCAAAAATGGTAGCAAAAAACGGGTTGGCATTATGAAACATAAAGTTGCATTATTGCAATGCAACATAATCTCCCCCCCTCCGCCTCCTGCGCTGGGGACACCTGTTTCCGTGTCCCCATCACTCTTTGGGAGGAAATACTACTAAAACCGCTCAAAATCAGCTTTGCTAACTCGACTCACTTTGGCTGGTTTATCACTGGAAAATTCTTTGCGTTCTTCCCGGCGAGAGGCCGCAGCCTCCAGAGGACGAAGACCACCATCCTCCAAGCGGAAGAAAGCCATCAAGCGGGATAATTGCTCAGCCTGAGCGGAAACCTCCTCAGCTGTTGCCGCCAATTCCTCGGCTGCCGAGGCATTTTGTTGTACCGCTTTGTCAATCTGGGTCATGGCACTGTCCACCTGTCCCACCCCACTAGCTTGTTCCCGAGAAGCAGCAGCAATTTCTTGTACTAATTCTGCAGTTTTTTCAATCCCTGGTACCAGTGCTGTTAATAATCCTCCTGCTCGCTCGGCGATTTGCACGCTACGGTTGGCCAATCCACTAATCTCTTGGGCAGCAACCTGGCTATTTTCCGCCAATTTACGGACTTCAGCAGCAACTACGGCAAAACCTTTGCCGTGCTCCCCAGCTCGGGCGGCTTCAATGGCTGCATTCAATGCTAATAAGTTGGTCTTATAGGCAATATCCTCAATAAAACCGATGCGCTCAGCAATACGCCCCATGGCGGCGACTGTTTCTGCCACTGCTTTGCCACTCTCCACTGCCTCTTTTGCCGATCGCACTGCCACTCCCTCAGTGGCAGCAGCGTTCTCCGCATTTTGATTGATGGAGGCGGACATTTCTTCCACCGATGCGCTGGTTTCCTCAACACTTGCCGCTTGCTCAGTACTGGCATGGGACAGGGTCTGGGCTGTGGAGGAGAGTTCTTGGGCAGCACGGGTCATGGTGACGCTGGTATCCCGTACTTGTCCAACCACAGATGCCAACCGCTGTTTCATACTTTCCAAAGCAGCCAACAGCTGACCCAGTTCATCTTTACCCAGCTCATCTAACTTCACCTGCAAATTGCCCTCAGCAATAGCCTGAGCAAAATCTAAGCCCCGCCGTGTTACTCGGACAATTAAACGAGCAATAAATAAGGCTATTAGTAGACCTAGCATTAAAGCAACCAATACTGCTACGACAATGGATGATTCAGTATAACTGGCTTCTTGTGCCAGCTTAGCCCGTTGGCCATTGGTCAAATTTTCTGTTAACTCTAATACTCGAGAGAACAATTTATTTGAACGTTGTTCGGCAACTTGTTGTTGCTCGGTAAAGGAAACAAATTCCTTCAGAGTTACTAGATAGCTTTCCAAAGCTGTCTGCGTTTGCCGAATAGCCTGGATATCCTGCTCACGACGCAATCGTCCTCCCATTTCAGCCGCTACTGATAACGCACGCGCCACGCCTTGTTGCACCGAATCTAGATACTTTTTTTGGCCTGAGATAATGAATTCCTTTTCATTTTTTCTAGCATCCAAGTACCATACCGCTATTCGTTGTGCGTCGGAATCATTAGCCAACATTTGCCCAAAAACATCTTCATTCAATTTAAACTGCGTTGATAAGGCAGCCTGAGTATCACTGTAAAGATTGTCCACCGCGTGAAAAGTCTCTCCAGCTGCAGCTAGAGCTTCGTCCAATTTTTCTTGGGCATGATGATCTAAAAAGAGAGAAAAAGCTGTTTCATAACGCCGATAGAATGCGGTAATTGCTTCGGCTTTATTCGCTTCCCCAAAACTCTTGAGAATTTCAGCCAAACTAGCTGCCCGCTCGAAAAAGCGCCGGTTAGCTGCATGCCACTCCTGGATGCCTTTAGCATCCGCTTGCTGAGTCAAGGCCAGACGCTGAGCTCGGGCTTCCATAGCCTGGCGCAGCAAGTCCGTCGACTGACCGGCAACCGCAACTCGCCGATTCAGTAAATCGATGGAATTTTTACGCATCTCATCAAATTGAGTTTTCTGGTCCGTTTGGATGCGCTCTACAGCAGCCAGGGCTTGGGCTGAAGCTTCCCGCATCCGCGTCATCGCTCCAGCTTTGCGACGAACTAAGTCAACATACTCCAGGAATGCTGCTTCATAATCCTGGCTAGCTTTGGAGGATTCCCCCATAGCAGCAATATCCATTGGATCAGTAAAGAGGCTCACCCCTGCGGTAGCAGCTTGTTGTAATTTAGCGACTTCCTGATGTACTGCCGTCACCTCTTGTTCATTCTTGGTACTCACAAATTGCCGTTCGTGGAGGTAGGCTCCGTAGGCGTGGCGAGTTAACTCGTCGATTGAATCCATTTTGTGGGTGCGATTGGTGGCACCACGCAAACCGCTCCAGCCCAGTAATCCCACCCCTAAGGTGAGCAACAGGACCAGGCCAAAACCCACCCCCAATTTCATGGAGACCTTGAGATTTGCCAACACAGTGATCACTCCGTGGGTAAATGTTGTTAAGCGACAGTGGCTAGGACGAACGCCCAGTGCATCGGCGGCGTCCTACCGAGATTTAGGGGACTATCCCCGTGGTTTTGGCCGAGCTGTTGGTGGTGCTGTCCAGGGATCATCCGGCCAAGGGTGCTTAGGGTAACGCCCCTTTAACTCTTTTTTCACCTCTGGATAAGTCCGTTCCCAAAAACTCCGTAGATCGGAAGTTACCTGAATAGGTCTCCGAGCAGGTGACAGCAGGTGAAGAGTGACAGGCACCTGTCCATCAGCAACTCGAGGGGTATCGGCCAAACCGAACAGCTCCTGTAGTTTAACCGCCAACACAGGGGCCAACCCTGGGGTATAACACAATGGATGCCGGGAACCGCTGGGAACCCAGCAATGACTTGGTGCCAACTGCTCCAAGGCTTGTCGCTGTTCCCAATTCAACTGACTAGTCAAGGCGGTCTCTAAGTCTAGCTGGGACAAATGGTCACGGCGGGATAGCCCCGTTAGGAATGGTCCCAGCCACTCCGATCGTCGTTCCAACAAAGTTTCATCGGAAACATCAGGCCACCCTTCTAGTGGTCGCCACTCCCCTACACAGAGAACTCGAGCTTGCCAGTCCCGCAGCTTGGTAGTCCAGGGAAGCACCGCTAAACCTAATCGACCAATTCCTTCTAGCATAGCGGCTATCGTAGCGTCGGGATCGGGGCGGTGAAGGGGGCGGCTATCCAGCAAGAGCTCTCCCAAGCGCTCTTCCCGACGGGCTACTACTGACTCAGTGGCACTATCCCAGGCCAACCGATCGAGATGGCGGCAATCGTGCGCCAATACCTG
>CAWUNB010000083.1:0-8072 GCA_963923745.1 uncultured Thiotrichales bacterium | reverse complement strand
TTTACGGGGAACATTAATTTTTCGTGGGCGAGCAACTCATGATTACTGGGATATCATTGCCTCTGTAGTTTTAATTGCTTCCCTCAGTTGGTTCACCTATTTTTCTCCTAATCTCAATGCACGGGTAACAATATCTTCTCTTTTCGGTGCGGGTTGGGCATTTTGGTTGACTCAGGTTTTGTTAACAAAACGTCCTCCTTATTTTGGAGCGTTAGATCGCTGGCAAGCAGGGATCTGGGTTTTGTTAGCAATTGTTAATATCGGGCGTGCTGTTTATTCTGCTACCGTCACTGCGCCGTTTACTGACTACTTAGCTGGCCCTGCTTATCAAAATATATGGATATTGATGTTAATATTGATTTCTGTTTTGGTTGTATTAAGTCAAGTAATTATGAATATTCAGCGACTGGAATATGATCTCCGACTTACACAGGAGCAACTCGAAAAAGACATTATTGAACGTAAACAGGCAGAGAAGCAGCTAAGAATTAGCGAAAATCGCCACCGCTTATTGGCAGATAATGCTAACGATGTTGTCTGGACGATGGAATTAGATGGACGTATTTCTTATATTAGTCCCGCTATAGAAAGGGTGCGCGGAATTACCCCTGCAGAAGCGATGAAGCAGACTATTGAGCAAATTCATCCACCAACTTCCCAAGCTATTAGTTTGAAATACTTCACTGAATTACAAGAACAAGTAAAAGCGGGTATTCAACCAGATTCTTTCCGAGGGGAGCTAGAATATTGGCGTAAAGATGGAACTACTATCTGGACTGAAGTTTTGGCATATCCTGTATTAGCGCCAGATGGAACATTTATTCAACTTCTTGGGGTCATACGAGATATTAGCGAGCGAAAACAAGCAGAGGAAGCAATCATTTCTGCCAATCAAGCTAAGAGTGCTTTTTTGGCTAATATGAGCCATGAAATTCGTACTCCATTAACAGCTATTATTGGTTTTACTGAAGCACTACTCGAGCCAGAACAAGTTTCTCTTCACCATGCTACTACATTGCGCTTTATTTTAGACAACAGCCGCCACTTATTAGCATTAATAAATGATATTTTAGATTTATCTAAAATCGAAGCTAAGAGATTGGTAATAGAAAAAATAACAGTAGATCTACGTTCGCTACTGTTAGATTCTATTAAAATTATGACCCCCATAGCACAAGCAAAGGGATTAGAGTTATTACTCCATTGGTTACCACCATTACCTCCCACTATTACTACTGATCCGACTCGGTTACGCCAGATTTTGCTTAATTTGTGTAGTAATGCTATTAAATTTACTGAGCAGGGATTTGTTCGTATCTTGGTAAGTTGTGATATTCAAAAAGAAATGCTTGTGGTAAGTATTTTAGATAGCGGAATTGGTTTAACTGAAGATCAATTAGCTAATTTATTTCAACCATTTAATCAAGCTGATGCTTCCGTCACTCGGCGCTATGGGGGAACCGGATTAGGGCTCTATATTTCCTATCAATTAGCGCAACATTTAGGAGGGAGTTTACAAGTTCAAAGCATTGCAGACACTGGTAGCTTATTTATGTTAACAATTGCTACCGGTCCATTAAATTTATCTGATCTGATAGAAGATTTTTCAACGAAAAAAAATCTAACAGAAACGCCGATGACGGAATTATTGGTACCTCAGGTCCAGGGTAGTATTTTGTTAGCAGAGGACAACCCCTATAACCAAACACTTTTAACCCACTATCTGACTAAAACTGGAGCCACACTAATAGTAGTAAATAATGGCGAAGAAGCGATATCCCGTGCTCTAGAGGAAGACTTTGATTTAATTTTGATGGATATGCAAATGCCTGTAATGGGAGGACTGGAAGCCACAAAATTATTGCGAGGGAGTTTATACCAAGGTCCTATTGTTGCCCTTACTGCCCACACGATGCGGTCTCACCGTCAGGAAGCAGAAATAGCCGGTTGTAATGGGTTTTTATCTAAACCGGTGGATTGGTCTGCTCTGTATAAGATTGTTGCTCAATACTTACCTACTGCCAAACAAGATGAACCAGTAGCAAAAATAAGCCCTAATACAATAAAACAAAGTTCTGATGAAACAATTAAGGTTTTAGCAGAACGCTTTCGAGCTTCTTTGCCGGATACGCTAACAGAGTTAGATAATGCGCTAGCAGCTGGTGATTTGAAAACGGTGGCTAGTTTAGCTCACCAAATCAAAGGGGTTGCCGGTGGGCTGGGTTATCCAACCCTGGGCATCAATGCACGTGCCGTCGAAAATGCTGCCTCAGTTGGTGATAAATCTGCCACCGTTACTGCAATTCATGCCCTGCGACAAGCTATATTTTAGGCGGATTATTACTGTGAAAAATATTTTTATCTTTTTTATGCTTCTTATAGTTGGTGGAAGCGGTTATTGGGCTGGCCACCATTTTTCTAATCTCGCTGTTTCTTCAACTACTCCAGTTATACCCCCTGATCCAGGGAAAAGCTCAGGCGGTGGACGTCAGTTACTCTATTATCGGAACCCTATGGGGTTGGCGGATACTTCTCCTACTCCCAAAAAAGATTCCATGGGAATGGATTACATTCCGGTTTACTCGGGAGAAGAAACCGATACAGTTCTTCCTGGTCAAGTGCGAATTAGTAACGACAAAATTCAAAAATTGGGAGTGCGTACTATCCCAGCACAAATTTCTGTATTGAATCATTCTCTTCAGTTAGCAGGACGAGTAGAGGCTGATGAACGCCGGCTATACGGTATTACTGCGAAGTGGGATGGTTATGTGGAGCAACTCCATATTAATACCACTGGCCAGTGGGTGAATCGGGGGCAACCCTTATTTGAAGTTTATAGTCCAGAATTGTTCTCCGCCCAGAGGGAATATGCTACGGCTGCTGCTGGGATAGCTGCTCTCCAAGGCACTCCCGCACTAGCCGGAATGGAGCAATTGGCTAATGCTAGTTTAGCCCGTTTGAAAAATTGGGATATTTCACCAGAACAGCTTAAAACGCTGACCCACACTGGTATTCCTCAACGAACTCTCACTTTTCGCTCTCCCGCCAGTGGAGTAGTGCTAGAGAAAAAAATTATCCAGGGAATGAAATTCTCTGCAGGAGAACTACTCTACCAATTAGCTGATTTGACGGCAGTATGGGTTATGGCGGATGTTTATGAACAGGATATCCCTTGGGTAAAAATCGGCAATAAAGTCACGATAACACTGACAGCTTATCCTGATCAGGTATTTACCGGTACCGTTAGCTATCTTTACCCTACTCTTAATACTACTACACGCACTGTACCTTTTCGAGTGGAACTGGCTAATCCCCAAGGTTTACTCAAACCTGGATTACTTGCCCAATTAGCTTTAATGAGCACTACCTCGACTCCAGTATTAACCGTCCCCTTAAGTGCTGTTATTGATAGTGGTACCCGTCAAGTGGTGTTAGTAGAAATAGGGGAAGGCCGCTATGTTCCTCAATTGGTGCGATTAGGCAGCCGTAATGAACAGGAAGTAGAAATCCGCGATGGAATTACGGCAGGTCAACGGGTAGTGGTGGCGGCTAATTTCTTGATTGATGCTGAGAGTAATCTCCAAGCAGCATTAGCCGGTTTTGGTACCCCAGAGGGGAAAGGAACGGCAAAAACCACGGTCAGTCATCAAGCAACAGGAAAATTGGATGCTATTGTCGGCGCTACAGTAACTATTAGCCACAACCCAGTGGCTAGTCTCAATTGGCCGGCAATGACGATGGAATTTCAATTGGCCCATGATGGTTTATTAGGAAATATTAAACCAGGTACCAGCGTAGCTTTTGAATTTGTAGAACGGGCTCCTGGGGAATGGGTTATTACCGCTGTAAGACCCAATTAGCCAGTGTCCGCAAAAATAGGGCGAGTATACCAACATGCTAACTACGCTTATTAATTGGTCAGGCCGCCATCGGGCGTTGGTATTGCTCACCACATTGTTAATCACTTTAAGCGGTATTTACGGCGTAATGAGAATTACGTTAGATGCTTTGCCAGATTTATCAGACATTCAAGTTATTCTCTACAGTGAGTATCCCGGTCAAGCGCCCCAGGTAGTGGAAGATCAAGTGACTTATCCTCTCACTACTGCCATGTTATCGGTACCTAAATCTAAAGTAGTACGGGGATTTTCTTTCTTTGGTGCATCGTTTGTATACGTTATTTTTGATGAAGGCACTGATATCTATTGGGCCCGCTCCCGCGTTTTAGAATATCTAAACTTTGCTGCTAGCCGCTTACCTCCTGGGGTTACTCCCCAATTAGGTCCCGATGCCAGTGGAGTGGGTTGGGTTTATCAATATGCCGTATTAGCTAAAAACCATACTCTGGCTGAATTACGCACTCTGCAAGATTGGTATCTCCGTTACCCATTGGCTAAAACCCACGGTATTGCCGAGGTCGCTTCTGTTGGGGGGTTCGTACAAACCTATCAAGTTACTGTTGATCCCATTAAGTTGCGGGCCTACGGTATTCCTCTAAGTAAAGTATCCCAAATAATAAGGGATTCTAATCGGGATGTAGGAGGGCGAGTCATTGAAATGGCCGAAACAGAATACATGGTGCGGGGTAAAGGATATTTAAGAGGGCGAGGGGACATTGAAAATTTGGCAGTTAATGCGGCACAGGGCACACCGGTGCTAATTCGAGATATTGCTAGAGTTGAATTAGTTCCTGATGAACGGCGGGGGATAACAGAATTAAACGGAGAAGGCGAAGTAGTATCAGGTATTGCCATGGCCCGTTATGGACAAAATGCCCTCGATGTTATTCAAAATTTTAAAGAAAAGATGGCAGAGGTTACCAGCGGTTTACCGGAAGGGGTTACTTTAGAAACTGTTTATGACCGTTCGGAGCTTATTCATCGAGCTATTGATACACTCAAACGAACTTTAGCGGAAGAAAGTGTAATTGTCGCTTTAGTCTGTATTATTTTCTTAGCTCATATTCGTTCAGCCTTAGTAGCTATTGTTATGCTGCCTATTGGAGTACTCATGGCTTTTATTGCCATGAAAACTTTGGAGATGAATGCTAATTTAATGAGCTTAGGAGGTATTGCTATTGCCATCGGTGCCATGGTAGATGCCGCTATTGTAATGATTGAAAATGCCCACAAACACTTGGAGCGCTTGCCAGAAAAGCATAATCTAGCAGAACGGGGAGAGGCTTTACTGACCGCTTGTCGTGAAGTCGGTCCAGCTTTATTTTTCTCATTGCTAATTATTACTGTTTCATTTTTACCAGTTTTTACTCTAGAAGCTCAAGAAGGTCGGTTATTTGCACCATTGGCTTATACAAAAACTTTTTCTATGGCAAGTGCTGCTTTATTATCTGTTACCTTAGTGCCAGTATTAATGGATTTATTTATTCGTGGAAAAATTCTACCAGAAACTCGCAACCCATTAAATAGATTATTAATTTGGTTATATCGTCCTATTATTTCCGGTGTATTGGTGTGGAAAAAAACTGTTTTGGCCATTGCTATTATTATTCTTGGGGTTTCAATTTACCCTGCCATGGAATTGGGGAGCGAATTTATGCCTACCCTAAACGAAGGCACATTATTTTATATGCCTACTTCTTTGCCAGGAATGTCCATGACCAAGGCAGCAGAATTGCTACAAACCCAAAACAAGATTATTAAAAGTTTTCCTGAAGTAGCTTCAGTTTATGGCAAAGCTGGGCGGGCAGGTACAGCAACAGATCCTGCTCCTACTGAAATGTTTGAAACCATTATTAATCTCAAACCAGAAAATCAATGGCGACCTGGTATTAACTTAGATACTCTCATTACTCAGTTGGATAAAGCACTGCAATTCCCCGGTATTGCTAATGCCTGGACTATGCCTATTAAAGCACGGATAGATATGCTTTCTACTGGGATTCGTACTCCTATTGGAATTAAAGTTTTCGGTAGTGATTTAAGTGAAATGGAGCAATTAGCAAAAACTATTGAACGTGTTGTAAAAACTGTTCCCGGTACCACTTCTGCTTTTGCCGAACGAATTACTGGTGGTTCCTACCTGACGATTACTCCAGATCGTGTTCAATTGGCCCGTTATGGTTTAGCGGTAGGGGAGATGTTAGAGGTAATCAGTGTCGCCTTAGGGGGAGAAATGGTTACCACTACAGTGGAGGGAAGGCAACGGTTTGGGGTGACCATTCGCTACCCTCGAGAAAGACGAGGGACGCCGCAGCAAATTGCCGAAGAAATATTGGTTCCTGTTGGTGAAGGGGTAATGATTCCCCTAGGGCAATTAGCTAGAATAGAAATCACTCAGGGCTCACCAGGAATTCGTACAGAAAATGCTTTGTTATCCGTTTATATTTTTATTGATATTCGAGATCGAGATATTGGTAGTTATGTGGCAGAAGCTAAGCAAGCAGTGGCAAGTCAAGTCAAATTTCCCCCAGGCTATTACGTTACTTGGAGTGGGCAATTTGAATATATGGAGCGGGTTATTCACAAAATGACTTTTGTGATTCCCTTAACGTTAATAATTATTTTTCTACTGCTATATCTTAATTTTGGTCGGTTTACTGAAACTTTTATCGTTATGCTTTCCGTACCTTTCGCTTTGGTGGGAGGTATTTGGTTGATCTGGTACTTGGGTTATCACCTGTCCGTTGCTGTGGCGGTGGGTTTTATTGCCTTAGCAGGAGTTGCGGCGGAAACCGGGGTGATAATGCTGATTTACCTAGATCAAGCATGGGAAGGAATTAAGGCCAAGCGCCGCAACGAAGGCATCGTTCCCACCATGGAGGACCTTTATCAAGCGATCATCGAAGGAGCGGTAGAGCGGGTTCGCCCTAAGATGATGACGGTGGTAGCCATTATGGCCGGGTTATTGCCTATTCTCTGGAGTAGCGGAACCGGCTCTGAAGTCATGGGGCGGATTGCTGCCCCCATGGTGGGGGGAATGATTTCTTCCACTGTGTTGACGCTGGTAGTTATTCCCGCTTTATATGTCTGGGTTGGTAAACGAGCCATTTCCAGTTAATTCAGTAACCACTAGAGATAGCCTTGGGACTGGTAGAAACCGCATCCCGAACTTGACGACCATCCCGGCGTGGCACAATTGCTCGGATACGTTCCACCGCCTGACGGAGTTCGAAGAAAGCCGTTTGGCTGGCAGCAATGTCATTGGCCTGAGCCATCCCTTCTAAAGTTCGGGCGTATGCCCCTAATTCCGGATAGCCCAATCCTCCAGCAATTCCTCTAATCTGGTGGGCTAAATTGGCCAATACCGCAAGGTCTTGTTGCTTCACTGCCCGTTCTAGCTTAGCAATGGTTTCCGGCAGAGATGCTTGAAAGCGACTGGCTAAGTCCGCCATCACCGCGTTACTGCGATCGGAGACGGGGGCGCTGTCCTTCTCATGGGTAACCGGGGGAAGATAGCGACCAATGACTTCATAGAGAGCAGGCCAATCCACTGGTTTGGTGAGAAAGCCATTGCAACCAGCCTTCTCTGCCTCCAGACGGTGGGCCTCCATAGAATGGGCCGTCAGGGCAACGATGGGACCATGATAAAGGGCGTCTCGCAGCAAACGAGTAGCTTCTAGCCCCCCCATAATGGGCATTTGCATATCCATCAGAATAAGGTGGAATTCTTCCTCCATAGCACTGGATACCACTTGTTCTCCATCACTGACGGTAACTACCTCGGCTCCGGTTTTAGCCAGGTAGTGGGTCAACAGAGCTTGGTTATAGGGATTATCTTCTGCCAGTAACACCCGTCCCTTGACTTGGGGGACTGCCAAGGGCTTTTCCGTGGCTTCGTCTAATTCTTGGAAAGAGAAATCGTAAACCATGTTCTCTGCAACTAGGGGACCGGTAGCAACGGTAGCGACGAACAAGCTGCCAACCCCTTCATGGCTCTGGACCCACATATCGCCCCCTAGTCGTCGTGCCAACTGGCGGGCGATATACAACCCTAATCCGGTACCACCGTAACGGCGGGTCACTGACGGATCGGCTTGAACAAAAGGCTGAAAAAGCCGTTCCATCTGAGCATCTGTCAAGCCAATACCACTATCCACTACGCTGAATACCAAC
>CAWUNB010000082.1:0-8167 GCA_963923745.1 uncultured Thiotrichales bacterium | reverse complement strand
AAATTAGGAATGCGAAATGCCACAAAAAAGGCATCTGCACCGGAACCGGCACCGAAATAACGGGCAACCACCATATCTCGGAGGAAACCTAATATCCGTGAAACAAGGGTCATCCCCCCCACGGTAAAGGTGGATTTCAGAAGATGTTTGCTCAGGGGAGTTATCTCAAAAATTAAATGATTTTAAGCCTTGCCAGCCACTTCAGCCAGTAATCCTTGGGCCGCTTCTTCTACCAGATCCAACACCCGCTCAAAACCTTGTTGGCCGCCGTAGTAAGGATCTGGTACTTCCCGTTCAAGCAAATGGGGCGCAAAGTCTAAAAGTAACCGAACTTTATGGGCATGGGCTGGAGGAGCCATTCGTCGCAGAGTGGAAAAATTGTCCCGATCCATCGCCAGCAGATAGTCATAACGCTGGAAATCCTTTAGCTCCACCTGGCGAGCCCGTAACCCACTTAGATCTACTCCCCGAGCCGCCGCCGCTTGCTGCGCTCGATAATCCGGAGGCTCACCACTGTGGTAACCATAGGTTCCGGCAGAGTCGATTTCCAGTTCAGGAAGCAACCCCGCCTGCTGGGCAAGGTGAGCAAATACCCCTTCGGCAGTAGGAGAACGGCAAATATTGCCCATACATACGAACAGAACAGCAGTTTTTTTATTAGCCACACCGACTCCAAACCTTGTTTTTTCCGCTATACCCACTATGACTTACTTTATCAGATGATGCAGTGCGACAATAACACGATCGGAGGTGGCCCATGACAACTATCCCTACTATCACCGTGCAGAGCCTCTACCCGTTTATTGGGCGGCAAGTACGCTTTCTCGGCACCCTCTACCAGCTCATCGATGTGGTGGAGGATGATGGTCCCCTATTGGTACTGGAAGATCCCCTGGATACGACCATTCAGTCCGATCAGTACGGTGATCCTCAATGCCGGGTACCTACCTTGATGAATATCCCGGTCTATCACAAAGGTCAGCAGCGCCTGCACCCAGATTTTGAGGGATTGGAACTACTGTGACGCTTCTTCATCTCCAAGCGCAGCCCGCACTCGAGCCAGGTCAGCGGCGGTATCCACCCCCTGCCCTGGCGCTTCCTCGGCCACTGCCACGTGGATACGGTAGCCATAGTACAGGGCTCGCAGTTGTTCTAAGGACTCTATTTGCTCCAAGGAACAAGGCGACAATTGGGTATAGGCTTGAATAAAGCCAACCCGGTAGGCGTATAAACCAATATGGCGGTAATGGTCCGAGGGCGTTCCTCGACCTTCACTAAACCCATCCCGATCCCAGGGAATAGCGGCCCGACTAAAATACAGGGCATAGCCCTCTTGGTCTCGGACGACCTTCACGACATGGGGCTCGAATAACAGTCGAGGATCGGTCAGAGGACTCCCCAAGGTTGCTAGGGCCGCTACTGGGTGGGCAATTAAATCCTTAGCCACTTGCTCGACCAACCCACTGGGCATCTGGGGTTCGTCTCCTTGGAGATTTACCACCACAGCGTCTTCCGCCAATCCGAGCCGTTCCACTACTTCCGCAAGACGCTCGGTACCGGAACGGTGGTGCTCACCCGTTAACAGGCCTTCCCCGCCAAATCCCGCTACCGCCTGGAGAATCCGTTCATCGTCAGTAGCGACTACAACCCGATCAGCACCGCTGGCCACCGCTCGCTGGTAAACATGTTCCACCATGGGACGACCAGCGATGGTCAACAACGGTTTACCAGGGAGACGAGTTGAGCCATAGCGGGCTGGTATTACCACAACAAATTTATTCAACCTAAACACCCTCATCCTCTGGCAAGCGCCGGGCTTCGTCTTCCAGCATGACGGGAATATCTTCCCTAACAGGATAGGCTAGCCGATCCCCTTTGCAGATCAGCTCCTGAGCCGCTTTTTTGTAGATCAATGGCCCTTTACACAGTGGGCACACCAGAATGTCCAGTAGCCGTTTATCCATAGGCACCTCTATGCTGTTAAGTGAATCTACGAGTCACAGATCCCGAAATACACCACAGATTGCTACACTGCCCCTCTTACTTCCCATCTCGAAAAGAGGCGACCATGCTTAGACTGACCTGCCATCCCGTTATTGATCGCTGGTATTCCAACCGCAGCGGGATCGCCCTTAAGGTCATTGGCCTAGGAACCCACGGTATTATCGTGGAATACCTCAGTGGCAATGTTGAATTACTGGATCGTCAGAGTTGGGAAGACTTGGGACTGACGGAAGGTTTAGAGAATCGCCCCACCGTACACACCTAGTGGGGCTTTGATTGGGGCAAGGGTGCTCCCTTGCCCCTGGGCCTGCTAACGCCCAGCAATATCTTCCAGCGCTTTGGCCCGAATCATCTGGCCATCCAATCCGGCTTCCTTAGCCGACTTACCATAAGCCACAGCCATCAACGTCGAGTAGTACACCACCGGCATATTGAACTTGGTGCCGTACTTCTGATTAATGTGGTTTTGATACACCTCCACATTCATCTGGCACACCGGGCAAGGGGTGACAATCATTTCTGCCCCGCCGTCATAGGCCGCTTCGATGATGTCCTTAATCAGAGCTTGGCTCTTCTCCGGTTCGGAGAAAATCAAGGCACCGCCGCAGCAGGACACCTTCTTGTCGTAGTTTTCTACCGGACTGCCCCCCAGCACTTCGACAAACTTGTCGAGATACTTGGGATTTTCGTAAGACTCCCCGGCAATCCCAAAGGGCCGGTTGGTCTGGCAGCCGACGTAGCCGGCAATTTTTATATCCTTCAGGGGCTTGCGTACCGCCTGTTGGATACGATCGTAGCCCACGTCTTCGATGAGCACTTCCACCATGTGCCGCACCGGCGTTTCGTTGCGCAGCTGTAACCCGGCTTCCCGCAGTACGGTATTGGTTTCGGCAAACAGCTCAGGATCGTGGGACAACCGCTCTTTGGTTTCCTTGGTGGCCAACCAGCAGGCGGCGCAGGTGGCGACCACATGCTGTCCTGGGTGGTGTTGTTCCGATAGGGCCAAATTACGGGCTGACAGGCTCAACCGGGGCAGCTCACCGCCGCCAGCGTAACCAATAGAAGCCGCGCAGCAATTCCAGTCAGGAATGTCATTGAGCTCAATGTCCAACACACCACACACCGCCTTGACTGAGGTGGTGTAGTTAGACGCCGACGCTCCCTTCTGGGAAGAGCAGCCCGGGTAATAGGAGTACTGTTTCTTGGCCATCGAGCTAACCCCCCGCCGCCTGGTTCTTGGCGATCTTCGCCATTTCGATCTCTTCGGCTTTCTTGAGCATGGCCTGGAAGCCGGCCTTGTCCTTGACGCCGTGGCCGCCGAGGATTTCCAGGGGATCGAGGCGCTTGCTCTTGAGCATACCCAGTCCCACGTCCTGCATCTTCATGGAGGTTTTTACCCCTTCGGCGAAACCATTCATGAAATACAGGGCCAATCCCAGTTTTAGCTCATTCACCCGGCCTTTCTTCGTCAAGTTATTCCAGAATTTCTGGGCAAACTTAGCGGTAGGCTGATCCTTGGGCACCAACCCCAGCCGTTTGGCGTAGGTCGCCAAGCCGTGCATGATGTGGGTGATGGGCAATTCCCGAGGGCAGCGCACGATGCAGTTGTAGCAAGAGGTGCACATCCACATGGATGTGGAGCTGAGTACCTCTTCCCGCTTGCCGGCCCGGATCATCATAAAAAGTTCCTGGGGCGGATGCTCCCAGTACGGACCCATGGGGCAGGAGCCGGCACACACGCCGCACTGCATGCACATCTTCACCCATTGGCCTTCTTCTACGTTGGCCTCCACTTCCCGGAGGAAGCGGTTGCGATACTGCTCCAGCATCGATCGGTTGATATCGTTCATGGGCGCCTCCTAGAAGTCCTTGAGGGGATTCAGCCCGATCTTCTCGATCGTGGCGGCGTAGTCGTTGAGCAGGGCGGGAATCCGCTGAATATCGGTGATAGCCACCTCATAGGTAGTGACCCGCTCCACTTCAAGGTTCATGCCCTTGAGGGTGTCGCCGATCTTACTCATCCGGTAGTGGGCCATCTCCGAGCCTTTGACGAAGTGACACTGGTAGTTATCACCCTTCTGGCAGCCCATCAGCAGGATGCCGTCGTAGCCGCTGTTGAGGGCGTCGGTAATCCAGATAGTGTTTACCGAACCCAGGCAGCGCACCGGAATGATGCGGACAAAGGGGCTGTACTCGATGCGATTTTGTCCGGCCATATCCAACGCTGGGTAAGCGTCGTTCTCGCAGGCCAGTACCAAAATACGGGTACGGGGCTTGTCGGAGAATTCGTCGGGCATTTCCACGGCTTTGACCTGCTGGCCCACCGTCTCCACCGAATAGTTCTCGAAGGAGATGACCCGCACCGGACAGGCTCCCATACAGGTTCCGCAACGCCGACAACGGGCTTCGTTGAACTGGGGATAACGCTGTTCATCTTCGTCGATGGCTCCAAACGGGCACTCCACCGTACAGCGTTTGCACTGGGTGCAGCCTTCCCGGCGGAAACTGGGGAAAGACAAGTCTCCCGAGCGGGGATGGGCGGCCCGTCCTAACCCGGCGTTCTCGAGGGCCTGAATGGCCTTGAGCGCAGCACCGGTGGCATCTTCCTGGGCCTGGGCGATGTCCATGGGACGACGCACTGGACCAGCGGTGTAGATACCGGTACGGCGGGTTTCGTAGGGGAAGCAGATAAAGTGGGAGTCGGCAAAACCATGCTTGAGCTGGGGCAGGTCAGGGCCTTGGCGATAACCCAAGTTAAGGATGGAGACCGGTTGACCGGCCGCCGGCTGGCCGTCAGCCTGGGGCGGAATATCAATGTTGACCCCGGCATTGGCTACTTGGCCGGTGGCTAACACCACTAAATCCACATCCAGATTCACATCTTCATTGAGGATTTCGTCATGGAACGCCACCACCGGGCCACGGCCCTGCTGGCTTACCCCACTGACGACGCCCTTGGTGAAGGTCACGCCCTTGCGCTGGCCGCTGCGGTAGAAATCTTCTCCCGCCACCCCTGGGGTACGCAGATCGGTGTAAAGAATCACCGTATCCACATCGGGATTGCGATCCTTGAAGTACATGGCCTGCTTGATGGACGTGGTGCAGCAGAAGCCGGAACAGTAGGGCAGATGGCCGGGCTTCTCAGAACGCTGGCCAGCGCACTGGACAAAGGCGACCGATGTCACTTCCTTGCCGTCGGAGGGGCGCTTGATGGCTCCACCGTTGGCGGCCACCGCCAAGGCTTCCAACCCAGCCTGGTCGATCACGTCGGGGAGGGCACCGCCCCCCATTTCCGGCAGATTGGCCAAGTCATAGCGGTTGAAACCGGAGGCTTGGACAATAGCCCCGAAGGTCTCTTCCACTGTTTCGCCGCTTTCACTGGCCAGGGCGACCACAAAGCGACCGGGAGCGCCGTCGGTACGAGCGACTAAGGTATTAAGACGAACGGTAATGCCCGGTTCGGCCTGAATGGCGGCGGCTAACTCCGCGACCCCATTAGACTGGGGATCGGCGTAGGGATAGCGATCGGCAACCCGGCGATAAAGCTTGCCGGCCCAACCGCCCAGGGCCGCGCTCTTTTCCACCAGGGTCGCTTTGTAACCAGCCCGAGCAATTTCCAACGCCGCCGTCATGCCGCTGATGCCACCGCCGACCACTAATACTTGGCGATTCAACTGGGCCTTGTCGTTAGCGGTGGGAGGGGTCATCCGCCGGACTTCGGCGCAGCTCATGGCCACATAGTCTTGGGCCATGTCCTGGGTGGTTTCTTTAGCGTCGGCGGTATCGGGACGAATCCAGATTACCCCTTCCCGCAGATTCGCCCGAGAAATGGAAACGCCGTCAAAATTAAACGCTTCCGTTTTCGCCCGCCGAGAACAGCCGGCGATCATGACCCGATTGACGCCTTCCTGGTTGATGTCGGCTTGGATCAGGGCCACGCCGTCCTGGCTGCACAGAAAATCATGGGACCGGACCACATTGGCCTTGCCGGCCTTTTTGGCTGTGCCTTCCAGGGCGGCGATGTTCAAACGCTCCCCGAGCCCACAGCCTTTGCAGATATACGCACCGACTTTAATTTCTGCCATGGTTTAACCCTCCGCTCCCGCCACCCGGTTGACCACCTGGATCGCCCGCAAAGCCGCTGCCGTGGCGTTTTGTACGGCCCGGTTCACATCCAGCGCTTCGGAGGACACGCCCGCGCCAAAGATACCCGTGGCCGGATCCAGCTCGATAAAGCCGTGGGGGTTGGCCCGCACCTGGGCCGGGATGGTACCCGCCGGTACGCTGGGTTCCATACCCACTGCCAGTACCACTAAGTCATGGCGATTGCTGTAGCGGTGATAGCCCTCGGTATTCACCCCATTGAGGAACAGGTCATTGCTGGCCTTATCTCGAGTGATGGAGGCTACTTTGGACTTAACAAAGGTAACGTTGGGATCTTCCTTCACCCGCCGGTGGAAGTCGTCGATCCGGTCGATGGCGCGAATGTCGATGTAATAGACGCTGGACTGAGCGGCATCCCCCAGCTGTTCCCGTACATAGGTGGTCTGCTTGAGGGTGGCCATACAGCAGATCCGGGAGCATTGCTTGAGGTGATTCCGATCCCGCGATCCGGCGCATTGAATAAAGGCGATGTTCTTCGGCGTAGCCCCGTCGGAAGGACGACGAATCTTGCCCTGGGTCGGACCGAAGGGATCCAACATGCGCTCAAATTCCACCGAGGTAATGACGTTGGCAAAGCGGTCATAACCGTAGGGCTGAATCTTAGCGGCGTCGTAGGGTTTCCAACCGGTCGCCCAAATGATGGCACCGGCTTTCAGGGTGATGACCTCTTCTTTTTGGTCAAGGTCAATCGCCCCCACCTTACAGGCGGCCTTAGCGGCTTGGCCTTCGGCGGTACCGGCAACCCGGGCATCCAGCACATAACGGGACGGATAGGCCAGATTGTGGGGCAGGTAAGCGCCTTTACGCTGGCTCATGCCGTAGTCGAATTCGTTGGGGAATTCGCTGGTAACGGCCTTGGCACAGTCACCACAGGCGGTACAGGCTTCGGTGACGAAGCGAGGACGGATGCGCACGGTGACGGTGAAATCACCGGGAGAACCGGTCACTTGCTCCACTTCCGCCATCGTTAGCAAACGAATATTGCGGTTGGCCTTCAGCCGCCGCAAATTGATTTCCAGACCACAGGTGGGGAAGCACAGCTTGGGAAAATACTTATAGAGCTGGCTGACGCGGCCACCGGTGCTGGGATTCTTTTCCAGCAGCACGACCTGCTTACCGCATTCTGCGGCCTCCAGTGCCGCTGTCATGCCACTGATGCCGCCGCCCACGACCAGGATGGTCTGGTTGGTTGCGATAACATCCGTCATAGGTTCTCCTCCGTTGCGGAGTGGAGTGCCAAAGGACTTCAGGGACTTCCTTCGGGGGTATGGGCCCGGACGCCGAAGAGGGGAGAGACAGACCGCCACTACAGACGGTGTGACGCCAACCCACTCGGAGTCGAAGGGGGTGTCGAATTCGACCGGCTAGGATAACGGGGGAAGGCCCAGGGATAAAACCGAAATTTTGAATACACCGATGTAACGTCCCCGCTCCGGCTCAGCCGTTTCGGGCGCGGATTTTAACAGTGCCAGCAGGTTTGGGGGTGGCGGTGAACTCAAATTCTCGCGACTAAGATCGCTTAAGCTAAGCAAGGAAGCTTACCTGGTGGTAGGTGAGCGAGTTCCTGCCCTGTTATGCAACAATTGGCATAATCTTTTAAAGCAATTAAAGTTGTGGTAAAAAAAATTTTACTGTGTATATTAAAATTGTTATCTAATTTTTTCCTACATCAATCTCAAAGAGAAAAACAATGCTGACTATTAATAAAACCTGCGTATTACACCTGAATACCCGTTTCATTGGTATTCTGCAAAAAGAAATAGATGCTGCTATTACTAAGGGAGAATCTTTAGAAGATGGAGCGGTAGTTAATTTTCGAGATACCAGTTACAGCGACATCAGTGGTGGATTTCATCCAGTAGAAATTCGCATTAATAAACGAGGCAACTTGGAGTATGTTACCGACTTTGCCTATTTCGGCCAATCTCCTTATGCCGAATTAGGAAAAGAGTTGGACTTTGATTTTGGTATAGGCGTTTTTCAGCAGCTGTCTCTTATA
>CAWUNB010000081.1:0-8188 GCA_963923745.1 uncultured Thiotrichales bacterium | reverse complement strand
TACACAAGGAGTATCGTCGGCAGCGTCAGATGTGTATAAGAGACAGCCTCTAAGCAACGCTTAGTAACAATCGCAACTCTGGCTTGTTCTGCCAGGTGTAATGCAGTGGTCAGACCCGCAAGTCCTCCACCGATAATAATGACGTCATAGTTCTGTACAGGCATAACCCGATCCGCCAAAGCTAAAATTGGGGTCCACCCCTCATTTGGTGAACTGGGGTGGACTCCAAAAATCCGACCAGAAGCGGTGGGTTAAGCGTGTTAGGATTGGAACAGTCCCAGAACCACAGAGCTACCCCCACCATGTCCCGACAAGTCATTGTTACTGAACAAGCTCCTAAGGCGATTGGTACCTACTCTCAAGCGATACGGGTAGGTGGTACCGTCTACCTAGCGGGCCAGATTCCTCTCCACCCCGACACTATGGACCTCGTTCCTGGGGATATTCGCGATCAGGTGCGCCAGGTATTTCGCAACCTGCAGGCTGTGTCTCAGGCAGCTGGAGGATCCTTGGCCGATGCGGTAAAGCTCAATGTCTATCTTACCAATTTGCTGCACTTCTCTGTCATCAACGAAGTGATGGCGGAATTTCTCTCCCCCCCCTATCCAGCCCGGGCGGCTGTAGGTGTAGCCGCTCTTCCCCGGGGGGCTATGGTGGAGATAGACGGAATATTGGAACTCCCTACTGGCTAGTTGGATTGGTGGATTATTTCGCTGGCGAGCCCCCGGTTCCATGGCTAAACAACAACCCCCGCCATTCCTCCCACCTCTTCTGCCAGAGGAAGCCAGCCCCAATCGAGTTTGGCTTGAAGGTTTTCTGGCCCATTTGACCAATGAACGACGGCTATCGCCCCTCACTATCGAGGCTTATGGCCATGATCTTCGTACCTTTCGGGCCTGGTGTAACCAGCAAAAAATAACGACTTGGGTGGAAGTAGATAGTTATCGTATTCGCGCTTACCTGGCGGCTCGTCACCGTAGTGGCTTGGAAGGTCGCAGTTTGCAACGGGAACTGTCGGCACTGCGCACGTTTTATCGCTGGCTCCAGCGGGAAGGGGTGATTACCAATCATCCAGTACAGGGCATTCGTGCTCCCAAAGCGCCTCGCAGTTTGCCCGACCTACTGGATGTAGACCAAATGGTCCGGCTCTTAGATTCCCCCCATGGAGATCCTCGATCGCTAGAAGATCAGGCAATCTGGGAATTGTTTTACTCTTCCGGGCTACGTTTGAGTGAACTGGTGGGTTTGGATATATCAGCCCTGGATCTGGCTGGGGGATTAGTACACGTATTGGGCAAAGGTAATAAGACTCGCTTAGTGCCAGTGGGGCGGGTTGCGCGGGAGGCCCTGACCCTCTGGCTGGGAGTGCGCTCAACCTTAGCCGCTCCCCAGGAACAAGCCTTGTTTGTGGGGCGGAATGGTCGCCGTTTGCAACCTCGTACCGTGCAACGGCGATTGGAGGCTACTGCCCTACGCCAGGGATTACCCCATACCCATCCCCACATGCTACGCCATTCATTCGCTAGTCACTTACTGGAATCCAGTGGCGATTTACGGGCGGTCCAGGAATTGCTGGGTCATGCCAGCATTGGTACCACCCAGGTATATACCCATTTAGACTTTCAGCACCTGGCTAAGGTTTATGATCAGGCCCACCCTCGAGCAAAACGCAGTAAAGTGCAATCGAAGTAGAGCCCTGGCCCCCTTCTTCCCACCGGTATCCATCATGAACGCACCCATTGCTCCATCCCCACTGGATCTCCGGCCTCTTGATCCGGATCCCTTCTGGATTGCCCGTAGTTTGTGGGATGTCCAGCAAGCCTGGTTAGCTCACCCCAGTGAATTAGCTGAAGCCATTATCAAATTAGGGACTGGATTAGCTCTTATCCAATCCAACGCTATTCAACAAGTCTTAGGGGTAAAGCAGGGGAGCAGTTCCCAAGTTAATAAGGAAGGTGAACGGGATGATCGTTTCAAGGATCCCCAGTGGACGGAGAACCCATTTTTTGCCCTGCTCAAGCAGTATTACCTGTTGTCCAGTCGCTGGCTGGTGGACACCATTTCCGCCACGCCTGATCTGGATCCAAAAACTCAGCGGCGAGCAACATTTTGGGCCCGTCAAGTTTTAGATGCCCTGGCCCCTAGCAATTTTTTCTGGACTAACCCTCAGGCTCTGCAACGTTTTGTGGAGACAGGGGGGGGGAGTTTAGTGGAGGGATTTCGATTGTACCTCCAGGATACTCTCGCTGGGGAAGTGCGTATGGTGGATTCCAGCGCATTCCACGTAGGTAAGAATTTAGCCACCACTCCTGGAGAGGTGGTGTTTCGCAATAACTTACTAGAACTTATTCAGTACACCCCCACTACTACCCAAGTGCGGGCTATTCCCATCGTGATTGTCGCTCCCTGGATCAATAAGTACTACATCCTCGATCTCACTCCGCAGAAAAGCTTGGTTCGCTGGTTAGTGGCTCAGGGATATACGGTATTCATTACTAGCTGGAAGAATCCAGGCCGAGAAATGCGGGATGTCCAATTCGAGGATTATCTCCAAAGTGGTTTACTACCGGCCCTGGAAGTAGCCCGCCAGCTGTGCCAAAGCCCATCGGTCCATGCCGTGGGCTACTGTATTGGCGGCACTTTGCTGGCTTGTCTTCAAGCTTGGTTAGCCCAAGAGGAAACTACTCCACCCCTAGTAAGTTCTTGGACCCTTTACACCACCTTGGTGGATTTTTCTCAGCCAGGGGATGTGGAGATGTTTATTACCGAAGACAGTATCGCTTTGCTAGAACGGATCATGGCGGAGCAGGGCTACCTAGATGGTGCCCAAATGGCTCAATCCTTCCGCCTGTTACGTCCTAATAGTTTGCTATGGAACTACGTAATCCAAAGTTATCTTTACGGCAATGAACCACCACCCTTGGATGTGCTGTATTGGAATACCGATACCACTCGCCTACCTATGGCTATGCATAGCTTCTACCTACGCCAGTTTTATCTCCACAATCGGTTAATAGAACCAGGTAGTACCCGATTGGCGGGCCGCTCCCTCGATCTCTCCCGTATCACCGCCCCCTTGTATGCGGTAGGTACTGACCAGGACCACATCGCTCCCTGGAAGGGAACTTTTTCCATTTGTCGATGGGTCCAAGGACCAGTACGTTACGCTTTGACCAGTTCCGGTCATATCCTGGGAGTTATTAACCCACCAGTGAATCCCCCCAAGCGTCACTACTGGGCAGCGGAGGCCAGTGGGGCTACCGATCCGGAAGCCTGGCAGGCCGGTGCTTCCCAACATAAAGGTTCTTGGTGGGAGGATTGGCGGGATTGGTTAGCTGGTCAAACCGGTGAGCTAGTACCCTCCAGGCGTCCTGGGAGTAACAACTTCCCACCGCTAGAAGCGGCACCTGGGAGTTACGTATTAGAACGATAGTTTTCTAATTAATTTTCTTCCCACTGCGCGAGTCTGAACACCATGGGATTCATGCCATTACGTGATAGCACCCCTTCCCCCCAGCTGACAGAAGTACCTGCTCTGGGGGTAGACCCAACCAGCCTCGCTGGGGATTTTCGCCGTCATTTCGCCCATACCCTAGGGCGAGATCGCTACTGTATGGCTACCCACTATTACTACGATGCCTTGGCGTTGACGCTGCGGGATCGGTTAATGGAGCGGTGGAAGAATACCCAGTATGCCTACGAGGAACAGGATTCCCGTACTGCTTACTATCTGTCCATGGAATTTTTGATGGGGCGCACCTTAGGCAATGCCATGCTCAACTTAGGTGCCACCGATACGGTGCATCAGGCCATGGTCAAGCTGGGTTTAGTGCTGGAAGAATTATTGGAAAGCGAACACGACGCCGGGTTGGGTAACGGAGGGTTAGGTCGGCTGGCAGCGTGTTTTCTGGATTCCTGTGCCACCTTGCAATTGCCGGTAATGGGCTACGGGATTCGCTATGTCTATGGAATGTTTCGTCAACGCATTGAAAATGGGCGGCAGATAGAAGAGCCCGACTTATGGATGCGGGATGGCAATCCCTGGGAATTAGAGCGGCCAGAATATACCCAACGAGTCCATTTTGGCGGGCGTAGTGAAACCTACCGAGATGATGGTGGGCGGTTGCGAATTCGCTGGATTGATACCCATGATGTATTAGCTGTGCCCTACGATATTCCTATTCCTGGCTATCACAACGGTACGGTTAATACATTGCGGCTATGGTCATCGGTGGCTACCGATGAATTCAATCTGCGGGAATTTAATGCAGGTTCCTATACTGAAGCGGTACGGTCAAAAAATAGTGCTGAACATATCAGTATGGTGCTTTATCCCAATGATACCAGCGAAAACGGTAAAGAGTTACGCTTGCGTCAGCAGTATTTTTTGGCTTCTGCCAGTCTACAAGATGTATTGCGTAACTGGGTACGGTGGCATGGTTATAATTTTAACCAATTGGCAGCTAAGAATTGTTTTCAATTGAATGATACCCATCCAAGTTGCTCTATTCCAGAATTGATGCGACTTCTCATGGATGAATATGGTTTGGGTTGGGATGAAGCCTGGGATATTACCTGTCAGACTATGGCTTATACTAACCACACCTTACTACCAGAAGCCCTAGAGCGTTGGTCGGTGAGGATGTTCCGCCAGTTATTACCACGCTTACTGGAGATCATCTACGAAATTAATGCCCGGTTCCTATCGGTAGTAGCCCGTCGTTGGCCTGGGGATACTGAACGACAACGGCGGATGTCCATTATTGAGGAAGGACCAGAACAAATGGTACGGATGGCTTATTTAGCCATCGTGGGTAGTTTTTCCGTGAATGGAGTAGCAGAACTCCATTCACGGTTATTAGCTGAAGGCATGTTCCATGATTTTTATGAACTTTGGCCAGAAAAATTTAATAATAAAACTAATGGAGTTACTCAGCGGCGCTGGTTAGCTTGGTGTAATGAAGGATTAGGAAAGTTAATTAATGAAACGATTGGCGGTGGCTGGGTTTCTGATCTTAAGCAATTGGTGCGATTAATTCCTTTTGCTGAGGATCCTGGCTTCCGCGCCCGTTGGCGGCAGGTGAGGCAAAGCAACAAAGCCCGCTTAGCTGCTATGGTGGCTGCTGATTGTGGGGTTGAATTTGATACTACGGCGTTATTCGATGTCCAAGTTAAACGCATCCATGAATACAAACGCCAATTACTAAATTGCCTCCATGTCATCCATCTTTATGACCGCATTAAACGAGGAGAACGGGATGGTTTAACTCCTCGCTGCGTGTTGATTGGAGGAAAAGCAGCGCCAGGCTATAAAATGGCTAAGCGCATTATTAAATTAATCAATAATGTAGCAGAAGTTATTAATAATGACTTGGCGGTCGGTAATTTATTAAAGGTAGCTTTTCTACCTAATTACCGAGTCTCTGCTATGGAAGTTATTTGTCCTGGAACAGATCTTTCTGAGCAAATATCCACTGCAGGTAAGGAAGCCTCCGGTACAGGAAATATGAAGTTCATGATGAACGGCGCAGTCACTATTGGTACCCTGGATGGTGCCAATATTGAAATTCGGGAAGCCGTGGGTGCAGATAATTTTTTCCTGTTTGGTTTGACAGCGGAAGAAGTAGAAGCAACCCGAGGTCACTATAACCCTGATGCTATTATTGCCGCTGATCCCGAATTGACCCGGGTGATTCACTTGTTGGAGTGTGGTCATTTTAATCAGTTTGAGCCAGGTATTTTTGATTGTATTGTCGCTTCTCTGCGGAGCCCGTGGGATCCATGGATGACTGTTGCTGACTTCCGTAGTTTTATTGATACCCAAAATCGAGTGGCAACGGCTTTCCAGGACGAAGAGGGATGGACGCGAATGAGTATCCTTAATACCGCCACCAGTGGCGAATTCTCTACTGATCGCACCATCGCAGAATATAACCGGGATATCTGGAAACTTACCCCGGTGGCTGCTTTGCCGGTGGTGGATAACCGCTAAATCTCTCAGTGGAACTTGGCAGTTCCGTAGCAGGCAGGCTATATTTCCCCACCTCCTACTTTCACTGCTTCCACCATGCCCCCAAACGTCGGCCAGCTCAGCGCTCTTGCTTACTTTCGCCTGGCCGGCGTTGGTCTGTTGGTTTTGCTGCTGCCCTAGCGGGCACTCTGCACCCATTCCCCCCCTGGCGAGGGCTAAACGCACCATCAAGCCTTCAATGAAGAATAGAGTGTCCCGGCTCCCTGAAAGAGCGGGCGGAGTAGCAGCCATGACTGATCAACTCATCATTTTCGATACGACTTTACGGGACGGTGAACAGAGCCCCGGTGCTTCCATGACCAAGGAGGAAAAGGTTCGCATTGCCAAAGCATTGGAACGGATGCGGGTAGATGTTATTGAGGCTGGTTTCCCGGCTGCCAGTACTGGGGATTTTGAAGCTGTCAAGGCGGTTGCCCACACGGTAGCCGATGCTCGGGTGTGCGGTTTAGCGCGGGCTTTAGGACGGGATATTGACCAAGCAGGGTTGGCATTACGGGGGGCTGTTGCTCCCCGTATTCACACTTTTATTGCAACCTCCCCTATCCACATGGAACGGAAGTTACGCATGACTCCGGATCAGGTGGTGGAACAGGCAGTGGAAGCGGTGAAACGGGCCCGTCAGTACACCGATGATGTGGAGTTTTCCCCAGAAGATGCCGGTCGTTCTGAATTTGATTTCTTGTGTCGGGTACTAGAAGCGGTAATTGGAGCAGGTGCTCGCACTGTTAATATCCCCGATACTGTGGGCTACAACTTACCCGGCCAATTTGGCGATCTCATCGGGCGGCTAAGAGCCAAGGTACCCAATGCTGACAAAGCTATTTTTTCCGTTCATTGCCACAATGACTTAGGGTTGGCGGTGGCCAACAGTTTATCTGCAGTATTACAGGGAGCCCGTCAGGTGGAGTGCACCATCAATGGACTGGGGGAACGGGCAGGTAACGCTGCCTTGGAAGAAGTGGTGATGGCGGTGCGGACCCGGCGGGATTTGTTCAGTTGCGACACTCGTCTTGATACTACCCAAATCGTTCCTTGCTCCCGGTTGGTGTCCAGTATTACCGGTTTCCCTGTTCAGCCCAATAAGGCTATTGTTGGAGCTAATGCCTTTGCCCACGAATCCGGTATCCATCAGGATGGGGTACTGAAGAATCGAGAAACTTACGAAATCATGCGGGCAGAAGATGTGGGTTGGAAAGCGAATCGCATGGTGTTGGGTAAACACTCAGGACGCAATGCCTTCCGTTCTCGCATGGAAGAGTTGGGTATTGGTTTCAACTCGGAAGAAGAACTCAATCGAGTCTTTGGGTTGTTCAAGGATTTAGCCGACAAGAAACATGACATCTATGATGAAGACCTTCAGGCTTTGGTAACTGCCAAGGGATTGGAAGCGGAGAACGAGCGGGTCCAGTTAGTGTCGTTGCGGGTATGCAGTGAGACCGGAGAGGTTCCCCAGGCTGCAGTGACGTTAGCGGTGGATGGGGTAGAACGCCAAGGTCAGGCCAGCGGCGGTGGTCCAGTGGATGCCAGCTTTAAAGCCATTGAGGGTATTTTGGGCAGTGGTTCAGAATTGTTGCTCTATTCGGTGAATGCTATTACCAGCGGTACCGATGCCCAGGGCGAAGTCACGGTTCGAGTGGAAAAAGCTGGTCGTATTGTCAATGGCCAAGGGGCGGATACGGACATCGTTATCGCTTCGGCTAAAGCTTATATCAACGCCTTGAACAAAATACTGGCTCCCCAAGATCGGGAGCATCCCCAAGCTGGGGATGTTTAGCTATTTCTGATCCATGGGCCAATCTTCTCCCCCTATAGCCTCCGCCCTGCGGCGGCGGAGGTGTCTCTCTGCCATGGGTATCGATAACTGGGTATTACGCACGCCTCTCGTTGTTGCCGGGACTGATGGACCAACCCCGGAAGATTCTTCTCCTCCCGCTACTTCCCCAGAAGGGGAAACCGGGGAGCGCTCTCGGGGGGAGATTATTGCCAGTTTGGACTGGTCGGCACTACGCCAAGAGGTATTAAGCTGTACCGCTTGTTCTCTCCACGCTACCCGTACCCAAGGGGTCTTTGGGGTAGGGGATACCCAGGCCCATTGGATGGTTATCGGGGAAGCGCCGGGAGCAGACGAGGATCAACAGGGGGAACCCTTTGTTGGGC
>CAWUNB010000080.1:0-8211 GCA_963923745.1 uncultured Thiotrichales bacterium | reverse complement strand
CTCTGGCAACCCTCACGAGGGGTGGAGTCCCCCTCTGGATCATGCCAGGCAACCGGGATTTTCTCTATGGGGCCGTTTTTGCGGCCGCAACCGGGGCCACTTTACTACCTGATCCAGCGACAATAGACCTTGATGGGAAACGGGTGTTATTGATGCACGGTGATTTACTCTGTACCGGCGACGATGCTTATCAACGCTTCCGCCGTCTAGTACGGGACCCTGCTTGGCAAGCTGCTCAACTAGCCCAACCAGCTTCTGTTCGCCTTGCTTTAGCCCAGCAATTGCGCCAGCAAAGCCGTCAGCAATCGGCCGGTAAGGATGAGTTCATCATGGACGTAACGGCCAGCGCTGTAACGGCTGCATTTCGGGACTATGGGGTAAGCTGTCTGATCCATGGCCATACCCATCGACCTGGGCATCATTCATTAGTGGTGGATGATCGTACCGTGGAGCGCATCGTTTTGCCGGATTGGGAAAATGGTAGGGGTGGCTATTTAGTTTGGGAATCTTCACATGAAGCGTTATCAAACGTCTTTATTCATTTTTCGCCGTGATTTTAGGCTAAATGATAATAGTGCCCTTAATGCTGCTTTAACTCAATCACATCAAGTTATAGCTAGTTTTATCTTTGATCCGCAACAAATTGATCCCCATCCCTATCAAAGTCAATTTGGTTTGCAATTTATGTTGCAAGCATTAGCTAATTTAAGTCAACAATTAGCTAGTTGCCATGGTAGATTATATTTTTTTCAAGAAAATCCAGTTATACTGCTATCTCAATTGACAACATTAATTAAATTAGATGCTATTTTTGTTAATCGAGATTATACACCCTTTAGTCGTCACCGTGATGAGGCCTTATCTTGTTACTGCCAACAACACAGTATTGATTTCAATGTTTATTCCGATGTACTACTCAATGAACCAGAAGCCATCCTCAAAAGCAACAATAAACCTTATCAAGTATTCACTCCTTTTCATAAATACTGCTCCTTGCTTCCAGTAAAAGAACCGCAGATTTTAGCAACAGGACAATGGGTAAAACAGGAAATACCATTAAATAAACCTTACTTGTTGCTCGAATTGAAAAAATCGTCCACTATCTCGCTAAATTTTTCCATGTTAGATGATTTATCTTCTTGTAAAAATTATTCTCAACAGCATGATTTTCCGGCAAAGAATGTTACTAGTCATTTGGCACCTTACCTAAAGTTTGGCTGCTATTCTATCCGGCAGGTTTATTTTGCGGTAGCTAATCAATTAGGAATAGATCATCCCCTTCTTAAGCAATTTTATTGGCGTGATTTTTTTTATCATATTGCTTTTCATTTTCCGCAAGTATTTGGTCATGCTTTTAATCATCGTTACGCCAATATTCCCTGGCGACGGGATGAAGAGCTATTTTGGCGGTGGGCCCAGGGAACGACTGGATTTCCTATTGTTGATGCTGGAATGCGTCAATTAAATGAAACTGGTTGTCTACCTAATCGGGTTCGTATGATTGTGGCTTCTTTTCTAGTTAAGGATCTACATATCAGTTGGCGATGGGGCGAACGTTATTTCGCTCAACGATTAATTGATTACGATCCCTGTATTAATAATGGTAATTGGCAATGGGCAGCTTCCACAGGATGTGATGCTCAACCCTATTTCAGAATTTTTAATCCTTGGCTGCAACAAAAGAAATTTGATCCTGATGGCGATTATATCAAGCAATGGGTACCGGAATTGCGTTTGTTATCCGCAAAGAAGCTTCATGAACTTCATTTATCTACAATAAAAGGATATCCTGCCCCCATAATAGACCATAAACAACAAACTGATCGAATAAAAACACTATTTAAACAAGCGGCAGGGGAAAAAGTTACTAGTGAACAGGAGGTGTGGTGAAATTCGGCGTTATAGTAATTGGTGATGAAATTTTGTCCGGTCGTCGTCAGGATCGGCATTTGGCTCAGGTTATTACTACCCTTACTCAACGAGGTCTGGGAGTAGCCTGGTGCCGAGTGCTGGGAGATGACCCTGAGATATTAACAGCTAACCTACGCCAAACTTTAACCGAGGAAGGAGGCGTGTTTAGTTTCGGTGGTATTGGGCCGACCCCGGATGATATTACCCGCCAGTGTGTTGCGGCGGCGACTGGTCAGCCTTTGGTGCGTCACCCAGAAGCAGTTGCTCTTCTCGAAGGGTTATTCGGAGAATCAGCATATCCGTTACGGATTCGTATGGCTGAACTGCCCAGTGGTAGTCGACTTATCCCCAATTCAGTCAATGGTATTCCAGCTTTCTCTTACGCCCATCACCATTTTCTACCGGGTTTTCCCTCGTTGGCTTGGCCAATGTTAGATTGGCTATTGGATAACGAATACTCGAAGCTTTGGGCTAAGCCATCAGTCCAACGGATTGTGGTTGTTTTAGATATCTATGAAAGCGAACTCATTCCATTGATGGAGTCAGCTATTGCTCATTATCCACTACTACGTTTCTCCAGCTTGCCCAGTAATACGCCTGGATTACGGCGTATTGAACTAGGGGTTGCTGGAATAGCAGAACAAGCGGATCAAGGGATAAATTTTCTAATAGCGGGGCTGAAAGAAATGGGTATCAACTACACATATCCTTAGTTAGCGGCGCTGCCGGCTCTTGCGCTTAACTGGATCGGCAGCTACAGGGAGAAAATCGATTTTCCGTTCATCTAGGTTTACTCCCGCCACCCGTACCCGGAGGGGATCACCCAAACGGAAACGGCGATGGTTGCGTTCCCCAGTAAGGCGATGGTGAACAGGATCAAAATGATAATAATCGTTGGGTAAATTAGTGATATGTACTAATCCCTCAACAAAAATATCACGTAATTCTACAAATAAACCAAAACTAGTCACCGCACTTATCAATCCATCAAATATTTCTCCTTGTTTATCCAACATATATTCACATTTAAGCCAATTAACCACGTCCCAATTTGCTTCATCTGCTCGACGCTCGGTATGGGAGCATTGCTCTCCTAAACGCTTCATATCCTCTTCACTATAGGAAAATGTTCCCGCTTTCCCACCGACCAGAATATGGTGAATAGCTCGATGGACTAATAAATCGGGATAGCGACGAATAGGGGAAGTGAAATGGGTATAAGCATCAAATGCTAATCCAAAATGGCCTTTATTATCCGGAGTATAAACAGCCTGGCTAAGACTGCGGAGCAATACGCTTTGAATTAAATGACTATCGGGCCGTTCCCGGATTTGCTCCAATAGTTTGGCATAATCCTTGGGTTTTGGTTTTTGTCCGCCAACCAATTCTAAGCCTAATTCTCTGAGAAAATCCCTTACTGCCTGTAATTTTACTGCATCTGGTCCTTGATGAACTCTATACACTATTGGAATGTGGTTTTTAGTTAAAAATTCTGCTGCAGCAACATTAGCTAAAATCATACACTCTTCAATAAGGCGATGGGCATCATTACGCACTACTGGTACGATGCGATCGATTTTTCGTTCATGCCCAAAAACAATACGAGTTTCGCTACCTTCAAATTCAATCGCTCCCCGTCCTTGGCGACGTTTATGTAGTGCTTTATAAAGTTTATGCAAATGCTCTAATTGGGGAGTGAGCGATTGGTATTGCTGACGTAATTCTTTATCTCCCGCTATTAAAGCGGCAACTTGGGTATAAGTTAACCGAGCTGCTGAACGCATAACACCGGCAAAGAAACGATAACTTTGTACTTTGCCCCGCTGCCCTAGATTTAATTCGCACACTAAACATAGCCGATCCACTTGGGGATTAAGGGAGCACAGACCGTTAGATAAAACTTCCGGCAACATGGGAATAACCCGCTCCGGAAAATACACAGAATTACCTCGTCGCTGTGCTTCCTGATCCAATGGGCCATCCTGGGGCACGTAACTGGCTACATCGGCAATGGCCACCAATAATCGCCATCCCCGTCCTACCGGTTCACACCACACTGCATCATCAAAATCCCTGGCGTCCTCACCGTCGATAGTTACTAGAGGGATGGCTCGCAAATCTTCCCGCCCCTGTTTGGTGGCTTCCGGGACATCTCTACCAAACTGGCGTGCTATTTCATTTACCTCGATTGGCCAATCCTGAGGTAGATCAAAAGCACGAATGGCAATGTCAATTTCCATGCCAGGCGCTAGATGTTCCCCTAAGATTTCCACTACCCGTCCTATGGGATGACGATGGCTTGTGGGCTGGGCGATAACCGCTACTGTGACAATTTGCCCAATCTTGGCTTCCCCTAAGTGCTCTGGAGGAATCAAAATGTCTCGATGCAAGTGCTTGTCACTGGGCATGACAAAAATAACGCCCCGTTCCATTGCCAGCCGTCCCACCACTTGATTGACTGCCCGCTCCAAGATTTCTACCACGGCCCCCTCTCGGCGACCCCGGTTATCTACTCCTACTACTCGTACTAACACCCGGTCTCCGTGCATCAAGGAGGCCATTTGGCGGCCATGGAGAAATAGATCCCCACCCCCTTCATCTGGCACCAAAAAACCGTAACCATCCCGATGGGCTACTACCCGCCCAGCTAGCAGGTCCATCTTCTTGGGAAGTCCGTAACTCTTCCGCCGATTCCGCACTACCTGACCATCCCGTTCCATCGCCCGTAGCCGTCGCCCCAGCGCTTCCAATGCCGTCTCTTCTTCCAGATCGAGCGCTTGCGCCAATTCTTCCTGGGAAAGGGGACTCCCTCGGTGGGCCAGCAACTCTAAAATAAATTCGCGACTGGGAATGGGATTGGGGTATTTGGCGGCTTCTCGAGCAGCGTAGGGATCAGGCAATTTTTTTTTCATTGACACTCGATGGGGGTTGCTCTAAATTCCGCCCCCGCTCGACGGAGCAATTAGCGCCGAGCAAAGCCGGGGTGGTGAAATTGGTAGACACGCTAGATTCAGGTTCTAGTGGGGGAAACTCCGTGGAGGTTCAAGTCCTCTCTCCGGCACCAACCGAAAAAAGGCCCGCAACAGCGGGCCTTTTCTTTTGGGCAATGGCTTAATCGAAGGGATGCCGCAGTACGATGGTTTCTTCCCGATCAGGGCCGGTAGAAATAATGTCCACCGGCACTCCCACCAGGGTTTCCATACGTCGCAGGTAAGCCTTAGCGTTGGCTGGTAGGGCATCGTACTGAGTAATTCCCACCGTGGATTCCTGCCAGCCGGGCAAATCTTCATAGACTGGTTCACAGGCAGCATAGCCCTCTGCGCCCACTGGCGGGGTGGTTAGCACCTCGCCCTGGTAACGATAGCCCACGCCGACACGCACTACGTCTAATCCGTCTAATACGTCCAGCTTGGTGACACACAGCCCAGTTACGCTGTTAATCTGGATAGAGCGACGTAATGCTACCGCATCAAACCAGCCGCAACGACGAGCCCGCCCGGTGGTGGAGCCGAACTCGTGACCCCGTTTGGCAAGATGTTCCCCGACGCTATCAAATAACTCGGTGGGGAACGGCCCTGCTCCCACTCGAGTGGTATAGGCCTTGGTAATTCCCAGGATATAGTCCAGGGTCCGGGGACCAGCACCACTACCGGTACAGGCACCACCAGCAGTGGTGTTGGAAGATGTGACAAAGGGGTAGGTGCCGTGATCGATGTCCAGCAGCATACCCTGGGCCCCTTCAAACATTAGACTGCGGCCTTCACGGCGGTGGCGATCCAACAATTCCGGAATATCAGCCACCATGGGAGCCAAAGTAGCCGCCATGGCCAAGGTTTCATCCAGAACTTGTTGCAAATCTACTGGATCCGCTTTGTAGTAGTGCTGCAGGGCAAAGTTATGAAAATCCAGGACTTCCCGCAGCTTGGTGGCAAAACGCTCCTGATGGAACAGATCCCCCAGACGCAGCCCTCGCCGGGAAACCTTGTCCTCATAAGCAGGCCCAATTCCTCGCCCCGTAGTACCAATAGCTGCTTTGCCCCGGGCCCGTTCTCGAGCTTGATCCAGCGCAACGTGGTAGGGAAGAATCAGGGGGCAGGCTTCGCTGATACGCAACCGTTCCCGAGCCGGCACTCCCCGAGATTCCAGCATCTGAATTTCTTCCAGTAGGGCACTGGGAGACAGCACAACTCCGTTACCGATCAGGCACTGCACTCCTTCCCGTAAAATCCCAGAAGGGATCAGGTGCAGTACCGTTTTCACACCGTTGATCACCAGGGTATGGCCAGCATTGTGACCACCTTGGAAGCGCACCACGGCGGCGGCCCGATCCGTGAGTAGGTCTACGACCTTGCCCTTGCCCTCGTCTCCCCACTGGGTTCCGATTACTACTACGTTTTTGCCCATGTCGCCCCTTCTTAATCAAGCAGTTATTGTCATTTCTCCCCCTTGAGGGGGACTACCTGCCAGCCCGTTGCATCCCGCTGCAGAAGCCGATCACAACCTAACGCTTGGCCTTCCCCTTGTTGTCGGGGTAGGGCACGGATAACCCGTTCCCCTTGGGCCCGCAGCGCTTGAACTCGCTGCTCCAGCGCCTTATCTCCCAGTTCGGGCGCATAAATCGCCCCTGGTTCCGGGGTGGGTTGGGGGGCCCAAGCCACCAGAGTTTTGAGATCGGCAGAGAAGCCTGTCGCCGGTCGGGGGTGACCAAACACCCCACCCACGCCATCATACCGCCCGCCGGTAGCCACTGCTTGACCGACGCCCGGTATGTAGGCAGCAAATACCACTCCGGTGTGATAGGTATAACCCCGTAGCTCTGCCAAATCAAAATGAAGGGGACAGGCGGGGAGATAGCGGGAGGCCAGCTCAGCCAACGCTTCCAGCGCATCCAACGCAGCAATCACCGCTGGGGTTGCTCCGGCCAGGACTAATCGAGCTTGGGGTAGTATCTCCACGCCTCCATGGAGATGGACCAGGGCAGCTAACCAGCGGCGGGTTTGTTCTGGCAATTCTGCAGCCCGTAGCAACGAGACAACCTCATCTCCGGCTTTACGTTGCAAAGCTGCAAAGAGTAGAGTTTCTAGGGAGCTAGTCAGTCCCGCTTGAGCAATTAAGCCTCGGTAAATACCAACATGACCTAGATCAAGATAGGGAGTTGGGACTCCAGTCGCTTTCAGGGTTTCTACCATCAACTGGAGAGCTTCTAAGTCGCTTTCTACACCACCGTGGCCGTATAACTCAGCCCCTACTTGCAGCGGATTACGGCTTCCTCCTGGTCCATCAGGACGAGTTTGCAGTATCGAACCCAGATAACACAGACGAACGGGTACATCCCGTTTCAGGTGGTGGGCTTCAATGCGAGCCACCTGGGGAGTCATATCGGCCCGCACCCCCATCAATCGCCCAGTGAGCTGGTCCGTTAATTTAAAGGTGCGAAGGTCTGAGTCATGGCCTAACCCGGTAAGGAGGGATTCCAAATATTCAATCAGGGGAGGAACCACCAGTTCATAGCCCCAGCTATGGTATAGGTCCAACAAACGACGTCGTAACCCTTCCAAATGACGGGCCTGGGGAGGCAGTACTTCTTCGATGCCTTCCGGCAGTAACCAGCGATTCTCGATAGTCATAGTGGGCTGGAGTAGGGAGCGATTAATTGACCCAATAAAGCAACGCTACCCCTGATACCATGGTAATCAGCCCTCCCACCCGCAGGGATTCATCATTTAATTCAGCGGTGCGGAGCAATACTTGGCGCATGGTTTCGGGGCTAAGGAACGGCAAGATACCCTCTATTACCAGCATTAACGAGAGGGCCACCAGCAGGTCGTGCCACATAACATTACCCGCAAAAAAGGGCCGGGCGTTGATTCACCCGACCCATGTTTCCTGTCCAATCTTCCTAGCTACGGGGTCGATACCGTTGTTCCCACTCCACCCTTGGGATCCCGCAGATAATGGAAGAAAGCTGAATCTGGAGATAGCACTAAAACGTCTTTGCTATCCCGCAGGGTGGTGCGATAGGCCGCTAGGCTGCGATAGAAAGAAAAGAATTCTGAGTCCTTACCATAGGACTGGGCGTAGATCTGGGATGCGACTCCATCCCCTTCCCCACGAATTTGTTCCGCATCCCGGAACGCTTCCGCCAAAATAATCTCCCGCTGGCGATCTGCATCGGCTCGAATTCGTTCCGCTGCTTCGGCACCGCGAGAGCGCAGATCTTTGGCTACCCGCTCCCGTTCCGCTTCCATTCGTCGGTAGACCGAGCTACTCACTTCTCGCGGTAGATCAATGCGCTTAATC
>CAWUNB010000079.1:0-8371 GCA_963923745.1 uncultured Thiotrichales bacterium | reverse complement strand
GGAGATGTGTATAAGAGACAGAGCGGGGGCTGCCCAACTGGCTCGACAAGCGGGCAAGCTTTCGGGGACCTTGGCCCGATTAATCGAGCATTTGCTGCAACCTCAATTGCCTTGGCAAATGTTGTTGGCTCGTTATCTCAGTACCACCGCCCGAGACGACTATAGCTTTCAACGGCCTTCCCGCCGAGAGGGTAGCTATATTCTTCCCAGTCTTCGCAGCGGCCAAGTGGATCTAGTAGTAGCAATAGATGTCAGTGGTTCTATTAGCAATGAAGAGATCGGGGCCTTTCTTGGTGAAGTGAATGGATTAAAGGGACAAATTCGGGCCCGGGTTACTCTCCATGCCTGCGATGACCAGCTTGTTGCTGGCAGCCCATGGGTCTATGAACCGTGGGAGGAGTTACGCCTGCCTCCTTCTTTGACTGGGGGAGGTGGAACTTCTTTTGTTCCGGTATTTGATTGGTTAGCACAGCGAGATCGGGCACCGGATCTGTTGGTCTACTTCACCGATGCCGAAGGGACATTTCCTAAGAAGGAACCCTTTTACCCAGTTTTATGGCTTGTTAAGGGAAAAGGGACAGTACCTTGGGGAACGCGTATTCAGCTTAATTGACCTACCAAAAAATATGACAATATCCTCCCGGGATGGACAGAGTGAAGGATCGCTGTCCTCCCTCGCTTTCATGAGTTTATTGGATTGGGCAATCCCGCTTTGGAGGAGCTCGTCTGTAGGGAGATAACATAGCAGCAGAACCAAGATAAAATACAAGCTATATCGAGTCATTGTTCTGCTAGGATAGCGGTCTTATCACGAGATCTGTGTTATGACCGAATTTTTCTACTGGCTACCAACCATTGCCTTACTGTGCGGTGCTTTACTTATCCTACTAAGCCTATTAATTTTGTTAGATTTTTTGATGGAGCGTCGCCGATCTAACGATGAAAGGTTAAATGATAATGAAACTCGATTACGTATTTTATCTTCAGCTATTGACCAAAGTCCGGTTAGCATCGTAGTCACTGATAAAAACCGAGTAATTGAGTATGTCAATAATGCTTTTGTCCACAACAGTGGCTACCGCAAATCAGAGGTACTCGGGAAACCAGTAAACGCCCTACAGTCTGGTCGCACTACTGCTGAAACCTATCAGTCATTGAATTTTGCTCTATCCCAGGGCGGACCTTGGTGTGGGGAATTTGTCAACCGTCGTAAGGATGGTGAGCTCTACGTAGAAGCTGTATCCATTGCTCCAGTGCGTTTAGCAAACGGTACTGTCACCCACTACATCGCTGTTAAAGAGGACATTACTGAAAAGCGCCGATTGATCGAAGAATTAGAGCAACAGCAACAACACATGGAGGCATTGGTTGAGCAACGGACCCGAGAGTTGAGTGCAGCCAAAGCTCAAGCGGAGCTAGCCAGTGAGACCAAGAGCGCTTTTGTCGCCAATATTAGCCACGAGATCCGTACTCCCCTCACCGCCATCATTGGTTTTAGCGAAAGCCTACTGGCTGACGACCAAAGTCTGGAGGAGCGGGAGATGGCCGTCCATACCATCATTCGTACTGGACGTCACCTCCAAGGCTTAATCAACGACATTCTGGATCTCTCTAAAATTGAAGCCGATCGCATTGAAGTAGAACAGCAAATAGTTTCTTTGCCTGATCTATTTAGGGATATCAGTGGAGTAGCTCAGGTATTAGCTCGGGAAAAAAGGTTAGCGTTTTCCTGTGATTACGTTCTCCCCTTGCCTGTTCACATTACCGGAGATGTTTTGCGTATCAAGCAGGTATTGATCAACCTAATTGGCAACGCTTGCAAATTCACCCCATCCCCCGGAACGGTAGGCCTGAGTGTTAGCCTGGACTCAGTTCATCAACAGCTAACCGTGGCAGTTCAGGACTCTGGTATTGGTATCGCCTCCACTGATCAGGAGCGATTGTTTCAACCCTTTACTCAAGCCGACAGTAGTACTTCACGGCGTTTTGGGGGAACTGGCCTGGGACTGAGCATCTCTCGCTCCCTGGCCCGTCTCATGGGAGGAGATATCAAAGTAATCAGTGAACAGGATGCAGGAAGTTTGTTTTTGGTTACATTTGCCACTGGATCACTGCAAAACGTTCCCTTGGTGGAAGATCTTCAGATTTTTCACCAAGCAGATGGCAAAAATACCGTTAATGTACTGCGTCCCCGTCAGCTGAAGGGGAGGGTACTGGTGGCAGAAGATAATGGGGATAACCAACGTCTCATCAGTCTGTTACTGCGGCGTACCGGGGTAGAATTTACCATTGTAGCGAATGGGCTATTAGCGGTAGAAACTGCCCAGGCTCAGGAATTTGATTTAGTGTTGATAGATATGCAGATGCCCCTAATGGGAGGATTGGAAGCGACCGAATTGTTGCGCTATACCGGTTTTTCCTCCCCCATCATCGTGTTAACCGCTAACGCTGGATTGGAGGATCGAGAAAAGGCTAAAGTGGCAGGATGCAGTGGTTTTCTAACTAAGCCCATTGATCAACAAGCCTTTTACGAAACGCTATACGCTCACTTGCCATGGGCCGATTCTCATCCGTCAGATCTTCCTTCTCCGAGTGCACTCGACCCGGAGATGGAACAGCTACGCCATCGATTCCACCAAGAACTCCCCCGCTATGTGTGGGCTATGGAGCTAGCGTACCAACAACAGGATTGGGAACAGCTGAGCGGAGTGGCTCACCAAATTAAGGGCAATGCGGCTACTTTTGGCTTGCCGGAAGCTACTCGTCTAGGGGGGGCTATTGAATCCCAGGTAATGAGTGAAAATTTTGCTGAAGCCGGTGTTCTGGTACAGAAATTAGTAGGTTTGCTGGCTGACTTGCCAACTGTCTCCACAAAATCTGCTACTGATTTGTAGTGGTTAGGGCGTTCCTATCTTTCGTTCTGGGCATTGTGGGTCCAGGCAATCGGCATAGAGATAGAGGGAGTGTTCCCGAACCCGGAATCCCTTTGCTTGGGCTACTGTGTCCTGGCGACGTTCTATTTCTGGATCGTAGAACTCCACTACCCTTCCACACTGGCGGCACACAAGGTGATCGTGATGGGCACCTTGGTTTAACTCAAAGACTGCTCGTCCTCCTTCGAAGTGATGGCGAACTAAAATACCGGCTGTTTCGAATTGGGTCAGGGTGCGGTAGACCGTAGCCAAACCAATGTCTTCGCCCTCCATTACCAGCTCTCGATAGACATCTTCGGCGCTAAGATGGCGAAATTCGCCGGACTCGAACAAAGCCAGCACTCTGAGGCGGGGAGCAGTGGCTTTTAATCCTATTTTTCGTAGGTCTTGGCTTTCACTCATAGTGGTCTCTGGGGGTGTTAGACTTGCTCTGATTCTTTAATTACGAGCATTTCCATGGGCTACATCACCGACGATATTCGTATCCGAGCCATTCAAGAAGTGGTTCCTCCGGAACAACTCCACCAGGCGTTTCCCCTGTCTGAGAGTGCTTCCGCCACCGTTCATCACACCCGGCAATGGATTCACGCAGTTCTCCACGGCCAAGACGACCGGTTGATCGTGGTAGCAGGTCCCTGTTCGATCCACGATCCGGTGGCGGCTCGAGATTATGCCAGTCGGCTCCATTGTTACGCCGATCGCCTGCGAGAGGATTTGTTGATCATCATGCGGGTCTACTTTGAGAAACCCCGCACCACTATTGGCTGGAAAGGGTTGATCAATGACCCCTACCTAGACAATAGCTTTCGTATCAACGATGGGCTGCGCTTAGCCCGTAGTCTCTTGTTAGACCTGGCAGAACAAGGGATGCCAGCCGGAACAGAGTATTTGGATCTTATCAGTCCCCAATATGTCGCTGATTTGGTGAGCTGGGGCGCTATCGGTGCCCGTACTACCGAGAGTCAGGCTCATCGGGAGTTAGCTTCTGGGCTCTCTTGCCCAGTAGGCTTTAAAAATGGTACCGACGGTAATCTGCAAATTGCCATCGATGCTATCGGTTCAGCCTCCCATCCCCACTGCTTCCTATCCTTAACTAAGGCCGGTCGCTCTGCCATTTTTTCTACTACGGGCAATCCAGATTGTCACCTTATCTTGCGGGGTGGGAAACGGCCCAATTACGACGCCAGTAGTATTGACCAGGCTTGCACCGGACTGCATAAGGCGGGACTAACCGAGCGGGTTATGATTGACTGTAGTCACGCCAACAGCGGCAAGCAACCGGCCCGCCAGCGGGAGGTCGCTCTCGACGTGGCAGGCCAGGTAGCAGGAGGAGACCGACGTATCACAGGGGTAATGTTGGAGAGCCACTTATTGGAGGGGCGCCAGGATAACGCTCCTGGACGACAGCTGACCTACGGCCAAAGTATTACCGATGCTTGTCTTGGTTGGGATGATACCACCAGTCTACTGGATGAACTGGCTGGCGCAGTGCGGGCTCGGAGGCGGGTACTCTACTAGCGTCTATCCGCCCGTTATCTGATTCCATTGATTTACCACTGTGCAGAACAAGTCCGCTGTACGCTCGGCATCGTAGATAGCGGAATGGGCATCGTCGTGGTTCCAAGGTAGTCCGGCCGCTTGCACCGCTTTAGCTAGTACGGTCTGGCCGTAGGCCACGGCCCCTAACGTGGCAGTGTCAAAGGTGCTAAAAGAGTGGAAAGGATTGCGTTTAATCCCGGTTCTGTCCACCGCTGCTTTAATAAAGCCTAGATCAAAAAAGGGGTTGTGCCCTACCAAAATGGCTCGGGTGCATCCTGTCTCCCGCACACTTTCTCGTACTGGCTTAAAAACGTTCTCTAGGGCTTCCCGCTCTGGCACCGCGAAACGGAATGGGTGGAAAGGGTCTATCCCTGTGAATTCCAAGGATGATCGTTCCAAATTAGCCCCTGGGAAAGGAATGACATGGGCTTCATGGGTCTCCCCTCTGCATAATCGGCCAGTGCCATCCATGTACAACATTACCACCGCAATTTCTAATAGCGCATCGGTACGGGCGTTAAAACCAGCAGTTTCTACATCCACTACTACCGGCAAGAACCCACGAAAACGGGTGGCGATGGGATGTTTGTGGCTAACATCGATCATTCTTAAGACATTCCTGGTGAAATTGGAGCAGCCGTGAGTGTGGCTGAAGTTGTGGGAATGCGCCAACCGAAATTATCCGGTAATTGTTCACTGGCCAGTGAATAAATTTCACGCTCTCTTCACATCTCCTTGTCGGCTTCTTCACACCATAATCGTCACCCTCTAGATCCCCGTATGTGCCCAGGTCTAGAAAGATGTCCACTTCCCGTACCACCGCTAAGTCCCGTTCTCCTCATTGGCTGACGCAGTTATTACCATTCTTGCGTTGGTTCCCCTTACTCAATAGGCAAACCCTGAAAGCGGACCTACTGGCCGGTTTGACCGGTGCGGTGGTAGTACTGCCCCAAGGGGTAGCTTTCGCCACCATTGCCGGAATGCCGCCAGAATATGGGTTGTACGCCGGCATGATTCCCGCTGTAGTAGCTGCCCTTTGGGGGTCCTCTTGGCATTTGGTATCTGGTCCCACCACGGCAGCTTCCATCGTGGTGTATTCCAGTTTGACGATGTTTGCTGAACCGGGCAGTCCTCAGTACGTCAGCTTGGCTCTGACCTTGACCCTTATGGTGGGTCTTACCGAGTTAGCCATGGGATTGGCCCGTCTAGGAGCGCTGGTGAATTTTATCTCCCACTCAGTGGTAGTGGGGTTCACAGCGGGTGCTGCCATCCTAATTGCTTCTAATCAGTTCAAGCATTTTCTCGGGCTTCCCTTACCGAGGGGATTGCACTTCCACGAAACCTTGATAGCCATTGTCCGCCAAGCGGGTGATATTAATCCCTACGTTACAGCGGTGGGAGTGGCCACTTTAGCCGCAGGCTTACTGGTAAAGCGCTACGCCCCCAAAGTGCCCTACATGATCGCAGCTTTGCTCATTGGTAGCTTGGTGGCAGTACTCTTAACCAGCTTGCTGGGTATTGATCGTACCCATATCACCACCGTTGGGGCTTTGCCCGCTACTTTGCCTCCTCTGTCTTGGCCTGATTTTTCTCCAAAAACCTGGAGTCAGCTGGCACCAGCTGCCTTGGCTACTACCCTATTTGCCCTTACCGAAGCGGTCTCTATTTCCCGTTCCATCGCCGTGCGTACCGGGCAGCATGTGGACGGCAGTCAAGAGTTTATTGGACAGGGATTGGCCAATATGGCAGGAGCCTTCTTTTCAGGTTTTGTATCCACCGGATCTTTTAACCGTAGTGGCTTAAATTTCCAAGCAGGAGCTCGTACCCCGTTGGCAGCGGTAGCTGCTGGTTTGTTGTTGATGGCTGTGGTGGTATTGGTGGCACCCTTGGCGGCCTATCTACCCCACGCAGCCATGGCGGCAGTGTTGTTTCTAGTAGCCTGGGGGTTAATCGATTTTCACCACATTGAGCGCATTCTCAAAGCCAGTCGGGGCGATTCAGCCGTTCTAATAGTAACCTTTATCGCTACCCTGACCTTGGAATTGGAATTTGCCATCCTGGCTGGAGTGCTGTTGTCCCTGGGACTGTACCTTAATCGTACCGCCCGGCCTCGCATTGTAACGCGGGTACCTGATCCCCGCTTGCCGGGGCGCGATTTCACCACCGATCCTACTTTGCCGGAGTGTCCACAGTTTCGCCTGATTCGCGTCGATGGATCACTGTTCTTCGGTGCTGTTGGTCACGTGGCAGAAGTGCTTCGGGCCTATGAAAACCTTCACCCCAGCCAACATCACCTGGCGATCGTGGCTCAAGGGGTTAATTTTGCTGACACGGCTGGCGCGGAATTGTTAGCCCAGGAAGCGGGGCGCCGCCATGCCAAGGGAGGCGGGGTGTACCTCATTCGTCCTAAACCGGGACTTCTAGAACCCCTCCGTCGCGGAGGATTTTTGGCTGAAATAGGGGAAAAAAATGTTTTTTTTGGAAAAACGGAAGCCATCAGCCATGTAGTTGGCCGCTTAGATCCTCAAGTTTGCCAACGGTGTACTGCGCGAATATTTCTGGAATGTAGTCATCGACCCGCGCCTTCTGCCCCTTAACGCCAGGATCACCCGGGAGAGGTCATGTCCAAACCGTTGACGGTGCTTGCTGCGGTAGATCTCAATAACTCAACAACCGCCGTCGTTCGCCGAGCTCACCAGTTAGCTGCCAGCTGTGGTGGGCAGTTGGTACTGGCCCACGCAGTGGATTGGCACACGGGCTATGAGGTAGACCATATCCCTAGCCATACCCCCCAGCAAATAGCCAGTGCGATGGCTGATGAAGCCTGTCAGCGCCTTGCCAAATTGGCAAAAGGACTGGGGGCTGATCAGGCCCAGATATGGGCCGTTTGGGGTCAGCCCCAGCGGGTGGTCCAAGCAGTGGCGGAGGCGGTCAATGCCGAAGTGGTAGTGGTTGGTACTTCTGGTTGGTTGGGGTGTTTACGGAAAGTTGATCAAACACCCTTTACCCGTCCCCGCCGGGTGGTACGGGTCCCAGCCTCCCGCCATTTTTACTGGCGTTGGCTAGGTCAGCGGGTAACTCGTTGGATGGAGCAAGCCTTTGGAGTCAGCTCCTAATGCTTGGTCGCTCGCCATCGTGGCTCGCTCCTGGGCATTGCCGAAGAAGCGGTTCGCGTTTCACGGGACGCCCGCATTTCAGCGACGCCATCGTCGCCGGCGCTTGGGGATGTTCGTCCTCCCCTCGCTCTTCGCACATGAACGAAATAAAGTAACGCCCTACGGTATCACGGGTTAACGGCTTGGGATATTTTGCCCGCTTAGCAAAAAAATGAGCGAAGGCTTTATCTTGGTCTCGTAAAACTTGACTGGAAATGGTAACAGGAACTGCCATGAGCCATTTATAGGACTCTAATTTTTCAATTCTCTGGAAAAGTAGATACCTGTTACTGATTCACTCCTATTATTTTAACCCATTAGGGCTCACCATCCTTGGTGAGCTTCGGATGTTTAATAACGAGCATCGTCTCTATCTTTAGGTTGTTCCTCCACCCAGCCGGGGGTTGTTTGCTCCTCGGGAGGAGGAACCGTTTCCTGCAATTGAATCTTCAAGGTGCGATAGGTATCAGTATCATGGAAAGGAGACGCTTGGGCTAAAAAAATATCCCGTACCAATACCTGTGCCTCCTCGGAGTGCCCCTTTAGATAGTCTGTGTATTCCTCTAGCGCATATAGCCCCAGTAAACCTACCCGCCGAGCGATGCGTTGCATCACCTGGGCCTGTGGGTGTTCGTCCAAGCGAACGGCGGTACGGAAGCGTACTGACTGGACAATCTGGCGGTACTCACTGTTGTTAGTCTGTCTCTTATACACATCTGACGCTGCCGACGATACTCCTTGTGT
>CAWUNB010000078.1:0-8382 GCA_963923745.1 uncultured Thiotrichales bacterium | reverse complement strand
TGCCAAATCCAAAGCGACCACCTGGGCCTTGGGATAGCGCCGAACCAGTGCAACCGTGCCCACGCCAGTGCCCGCCCCCAAATCCAATACTCGATTTGGGGTTAGGCGCACCTCATCCAGGCGTTCCACTAACCGCTCACCCACTTCCCGTTGAAGCAACGCCACTTCATCGTAACGGGGAGCGGCCCGATCAAAAGAGGCTCGAACTTGGCGCTTATCAGGGAGCAAGGCAGACAACGAATCGACCATGGATGTCTCCGCAAAATTTACTCTGCTCTCCCCTGCTGCAATCGCTTTTCCCATTGTAACGAATCCCTCACAATGGTTTCTAAACTATCCCGAGTACCCCGCCACCCTAATACTTCTCCAATTCGTCCCACGTCCGCCACTAAGCTAGGGGGATCACCCACCCGCCGAGGTCCTTCAATAACATTAAGTTGGTGACCACTAATTCGCTCCACCGTATCCAGTACTTCTCTAACAGTAAAGCCATGGCCATAGCCACAATTAAGAATCGCAGAATTCCCACCCGCCCGCAGATAACGTAAAGCATCTAAATGGGCACTAGCTAGATCTTCCACATGGATATAATCCCGAACTCCCGTTCCATCACGAGTCGGATAATCATTACCAAAAATAGTTAGGGATTCCCGGCTGCCAACAGCCACTTCACAGGCTACTTTGATCAATAAAGTGGCGTGGCGAGTAGATTGACCTATACGAGCTTCTGGATCAGAACCGGCTACATTGAAGTAGCGTAATATGACGTGGCGTAATTTACTGGCAGCGGAAAGATCCCGAAGCATCCATTCCGTCATTAATTTTGAAGTACCATAAGCATTGATGGGGGCTAATAGAGAGTCTTCTCGAGCAACACCATCAGCTGGCATACCGTACACCGCCGCTGTCGAGGAAAAAATGAAATGCTTTATCCCTGCTCGTTGGCAAGACTCTAATAAACTACGAGATTGACAAGTGTTATTACCGTAATATTTAAGGGGATTAGTAACCGACTCAGGAACAATAGTGTGGGCGGCAAAATGAAGCACAGCATCTATTGCATAATCCTTCAACAATTTATCCACCAATTGGCTATCCCCTACATCACCAATAACTAATTTTCCATATAAGACAGCATCGGCAAAACCGGTGACTAAATTATCTAGTACCACCACTCGTTCGCCGGCTTCCCCTAATTGGCGAACTACGTGACTACCAATGTAGCCTGCCCCACCCGTTACCAAAACCCCATTCATCATTTTATTATCCTAATTTAGTTAAAAATGCTGATAGCCAGTTATTGCACTACGCAAAATCTCCCAGCCGGAGGCCAATTTCTCTGCTATCATGCTATCTGGTAATCCTTGCCAGCGTAAACCCAATTCTTTTTCTACGGTACCAATCCGATGATAGGTAATCCCTAAATCCACCAAGTTTAATTCATCTATTTTTTCTGATGGAACGGTGAAACATAATTGGTAATCATCCCCTCCCCCTAATATTAAGTTTAGCCATTGAGATTCAGTAAGGGTTGATGTAGTTAGCAAATAGCGGGGTAATTGGGAAACATATAATCCCCCACCAACGCCGCTAGCCTGGAGAATATGGCCTAAATCAGCGACCAACCCATCAGAAATATCAATGGCTGCGCTGGCAATTCCCCTTAGTGCTTGTCCAGCTTGAAGACGAGGCTCTGGGCGGTGAAGGCGCTGAAGCAGGTAGGCCCGTTGGGAAGGGTCAGTCACCATCATCCGTCCTTGGTGTACCGCCAGCCCCAAGGCACCATCCCCCAGGGTGCCCGTAACATAAATTCCATCACCGGGTTGAGCTCCACTCCGTCGTAGTGCTTTTCCTGCCGGGCAAAACCCCAAGGCCTGGATAGTGATAGCCAATGGTCCTCGGGTGGTATCTCCCCCTACTAGCGCGACATCATGGCATTTAGCCAGTGCCATCAACCCTTGAGCAAAAGGGGCTAACCAGGCGGGATCAGCCACTGGCAGAGTTAAAGCCAGGGTTATCCAGGCTGGTTTAGCCCCCATAGCAGCCAAATCGCTGAGATTTACAGCCAATGCTTTCCAACCAATGTCTGCTGGGTAAGCGTCTTCCGGAAAGTGGACCCCCGCCACCAGAGTATCCACCGTAACAGCTAAGACACTACCCGCCGGAGGATGAAGTAAGGCGCAATCGTCCCCCACCCCCAACGCTACATCACAGCGCTGGGAGGGGTGGGTAAAAAATTGAGCGATAAGGTCAAACTCAGACCGGTGACTCATTCACCCTCCGCTAATTTTCAATTCTAGCTCTCAGCCTTGATCACCAATCCCAGCCTCTCCCCTTCCTTCTCCAGAGTTCGTCGATCCGAAACCACGGCCACACTGGCTTGATCCGGTACTAGCCAGCGCTGAGCCACTTCTTGTAACCCGTCCCAAGTCACTTGCAACACTCGGGAACGATAGGCGCGGCGGTATTCTGGCGTCCGTCCGCATAAGCTCGCTAGATAGCTACCAATAGCTTCCCCAGCTGGGCTGTCGGGGCGATCAATGGCCCCGATGACCCCCAGAATAGCTTCTTCCAGCCAGCGTGCTTGGTAAGGCTCTTTCGCCAACCACTCCAGGGAGCGATCAAAATCATCCAGGGTTTCGGCCAAACGAGGATCCCGGTAGGAATAAAACCGGAATACCCCGCTATCGCCATCGTAACTAGCCCCTCCGCCGTAGGCGCCCCCCTGTTCACGAATCGCCCGGTGCAGGTAGCCATTGCGTAGCAAGGTGCTGAGTACCGTCAGTGTTGGCGCGTCTGGGTGCCCAGTCGGAACGGTGGCGTAAGCTTTGGCGCAGAAGTTGACTGACGTAGCCACTGCCCAACCTTCCCGTACCGGCCCGGTCGCGGCGGGTAACGTGAGACTCCCTACCGACTCGCCCGCGCCCCGTGGTCCCCAACTGGCCGTGGCCGCCGCCAACATGGCCTCCCGTTCCCGAGGTTCCCCCACTAACAGTAACTGGCGGGGAGCACAGGCCAAGCGCTGGGCCAAGGCGTCTAAGCGAGCGGCAAAAGCCGTCAATGCTTCGTCGTCATTGAGCTGATCGTCCAGGGTTTTCAAATAGCTCAATCCCAACAAACCGCTCAGGCGATGGCTGATAGCCGCTGTCGGCGATAGCCCGGCACTGGCGGCGGTCATGGCATAGAAGTGACCCATCTGGGTAACGGACGACTCCCGGCTGGCCCGTAATTGGGCGACTAATTCCCGTAAACGGGGTAATTCGTCGAAACGGGCTTGTTCCAGAGTTTCCCCTAGCAGCTGGGTCAGAGGAATTTGGTTGCGTACCAGCGCTTTGCCTCCCACCACCAGCAATCCGCAATAGCGGGTTAACTCGGTAGGCCAAGCACGCAATAGATAGTTAGCGCTTAAACCACCGGTTACGGCGGCTTGATAAGCCTGAGTGGCCAGATAATCCCGTCCACCGCTGCCCACTTCCGTCAGGCACTCAGTGTAGAAGGGTAAATCGGTTAGCTCCTGATCGTCTAAAGTAGGCAAAGTCACAATGGCTCGTTGATACACCATACCGTTGGTGCCTTGGCCGTACCAAGCCGCCGGAATACCCGCTAGGGTCAGTGTCTCGCCCTGTGGAATGTGCAAGGTCTCCGGCACATCCTCTAAACCCACTTTCGGCAATTGCTCGGGATCGTCTTGCTTGGCCTGGCGCTCGGCCAGTTGCTGGGCCTGGGTTACTAGAGCCAAACGGGCGTCGGCATCGAGGCTAGCCGCTAATTGTTCTAAACGTGCTTGCTCTTCAGCTCGTTGCCGAATGTCGAGTTCGGCATCGGGGTACAGACTCAGGCGCACGCGATGGGGATTGTCCAACAACCATTCTTGCACCAAGTTAGGGATGAAAGCGGGATCCTGAATAGATTGGCGCAGCGTCTCTAGGGCGCTGTCGATATCCAATGCCGCCAGCGGATCGGCACCGTGCAGAGTCCGCCCCAATACGCCGACTATTAGCTGTAAGCCGTAGGGGAAACCACCCCCTTTTATCTCCCGCTGACTTAATTCCAACTGATGCAGCACCGCTTCCACTTGCTCTAGGGGGACTCCGTTAGTGGCGACATCCTCGAGGACACTTAAAATCAATTCTTCTACTTGTGCTGCCGTTTCTCGCTCCGCCCCTTCTAGGCCGCAGCTGAAAGTCATTTCTCGGCTACCGTCATCGAGTCCACATAATTCGCTGGGGGCGTTGCCCAAATCGGTTGTTTCTAGGGCATAACGCAAAGGTGAAGCACTGTTGTCCAGTAAGACCCCAGACAGTAAATGACCGGTAAGATACGTTAATAAATCGCCACCGTTCTCTAATAACCAAGCCAGGACAACATGGGTCCGTTTTGCCGAATCGGCTCCGGCTTCTAATAAATAGGGCGCTTCCACCGCCAGCGGTTCGCTATAACGCTGCTCATCAGGCACCGCTAAATCCATAGCCTGGGCTTGGAATTCGTGTAGGGCATATTGCTGGAACCAAGCTTGATGAGTAGAGGCCGGAATATCGCCGTAAGTCATAAAAACGGCATTAGACGGATGATAATGACGTTGATGAAAAGCAACTAATTGGTCATAGCTCAATTGCGGGATATCTAGGGGATCGCCGCCACTATTATGATGATAAGTAATGGTGGGGAATACGTAGCTTTGCAGGGTATGGGCTAAGCGACTAGTGGGGCTACTCATGGCCCCTTTCATTTCGTTATACACCACCCCCTTATAGGTTAAAGGGCTGGTGTTATCTGTTAAATCCACCGGCTCAATACGATGGCCTTCTTGAGCAAAATCTAAGGGGTCTAAGCGGGGAAAAAATACCGCATCGAGATAGACTTGTAATAAATTATGAAAATCTTTCTGATTACGGGTAGCAAAAGGATAGGCGGTCCAATCAGACGAGGTAAAGGCATTCATAAACGTATTCAGAGAACGCCGGATCATCATAAAAAACGGATCCCGCACTGGATAGCGGCGACTACCGCATAAACTAGTGTGTTCTAAAATATGGGCGACGCCGGTAGAATCGGTCGGCACGGTTAAGAAGGCGACTAAAAAAGCATTATTATCATCTTCACTGGCTAAATGAAAATGCCGCGCTCCCGTAGCTGAATGACGATATTCTTCAACGGTTAAATTCAGGGAAGGAACAGCTTGACGCCGTAATAACTCAAATACACCATTAGTCGTATTAAGCATGTAACAATAAACTCCTCAGAGAATAAAATAATTTTTAGTTTTCAATTTGCCCTCCAGTAACTCGAGGACGTCCTTCTAAATCGGTATAGGTTACCAGGCCACGGTAACCTAGGTCTGTTAAACATTGGTGTACCGCCTCTCCCTGGTCATAACCATGTTCTAGCAATAACCATCCCAGAGGTCGCAGGCGAACCCTAGCCTGGTGAGCAATGGCGCTTAGGGCAGCCAACCCATCCATGCCTGGCGTTAAAGCGGCGGAGGGCTCCCAGGGCAATCCTTCCTGGGTCAAGTGGGGATCGTCAGCAGCAACATAGGGAGGGTTAGCGACAATCAGGTGATACTCCCGAAGAAGGGGAGCACACCAATCTCCCTGCAAGAAAATCACATTGGTTAATCCTAGGCGAACCCCATTAGCTTTGGCTATTGCGAGGGCGGCAGGGGAATTGTCTACCGCTGTTACCAAACAACGGGGACGTTCCTTAGCGAGGGCTAAAGCGATGGCACCACTACCCGTACCCAAATCTGCCAGGGACCAGGGTGCGTCGCGGGGAATGCGGGCCAATGCCTGTTCCACCAACAGCTCAGTCTCCGGACGGGGGATCAACACCGCTGGGGTAACCAGCAAATCAAGGGACCAGAATTCCCAGTGACCTAACAAATAGGCCAAAGGTTCCCCCGCCAGGCGACGGGCTACTAAAGCACGGAATTGGCTGACTTGGCTGGGAGATAATAAGCACTGAGGATGGGCCAGGCGCTGAGCCGGGCTAGTTCCTAGGAGGTGATCCACCAGCCAGGCTGCTTCCCGTCGCGCCAACTGGGCTTCCCCTTCCTGCAACGCTTCCGCAGCCGTCACCCGTTAGTCCCCCAGGGCCGCCAATTGATCAGCCTGATACTCCTGGATAAGGGGATCCACTACTAGATCTAAATTGCCTTGAACCACATCATCTAACCGGTACAACGTTAGATTGATCCGATGATCAGTGAGACGATTTTGTGGATAGTTATAGGTACGAATTTTTTCTGAACGATCCCCACTTCCTACTAATAATCGTCGAGTCGCAGATTGCTCCATTTGCTGCTTTTCCTGTTCACTAGTGAGCAATTTTGCCTGGAGGATAGACATCGCCCGAGCTCGGTTTTTGTGTTGAGAACGTTCTTCTTGGCATTCCACCACAATCCCGGTCGGTAGATGGGTGATACGAATAGCTGATTCAGTTTTGTTAACATGCTGACCACCTGCCCCACTAGAACGATAGGTGTCTATTTTTAAATCTGCTGGATTAATGGGGGTTTCTTCCACCTCGTCCAATTCCGGTAATATTGCTACCGTACAGGCCGAAGTGTGGATCCGACCCTGCGCTTCCGTAGCGGGAACCCGCTGTACTCGATGGGTACCGGATTCAAACTTCAAACGGGAGTAAGCCCCCTGGCCAACAATACGGGTAATCACCTCTTTGTAGCCCCCGGCTTCCCCCAGGGTGGCACTGAGTATTTCCACTGACCAGCGCCGGGATTCACCATAACGGCTATACATTCGTAGCAAGTCTCCAGCAAACAGCGCCGCCTCATTACCACCTGTTCCCGCCCGTAATTCTAGGTAAACGTTGCCGTCGTCGTGGGGATCCCTGGGCAACATTAAGCGCTGGAGTTCTTTCTCCAAAAGTCCTTGGCGTTCCCGGGCGGCTTGTTGCTCTTCCGCAGCCATAGTCCGTAGCTCAGGATCTTCATCCCGCAACATAGCTGCAGCGGTGATCTGGTCCTGTAAAGCCAACCGATATTGGTCGTAGACAGTCACTACTGGACCTATTTGAGCGTATTCCATAGACAGCCCACGAAAACGTTCTTGGCTGGCGATTACCTCAGGATCGGCTAGTAGAGCAGCAATTTCTTCCCGGCGCTCCGCCAGGGTATCAAGCTTAGTTTGGAGAGAGGCTTTCACAGTGTTTAGGAAATCGATAATTTATGGAAAGATTATGATAGCTGGGTATCCCTAAATAGGGTTAGTCTGCAATATGATAGCTATCGTAGCTCGGGAGTATCCGCCCTAGTAATTGTGGATTAGGGGTTATTATGCACTGGCTGGGTCTTTATCTGCCTCGGCTACCACTAGAGGTCTACAGCCGTGGCCTGCCCGATTTACCGTTAGGAATAACGGACGGTTCGGTTTTGCATAAAACGCTAAATGACAGTTACGAACAACGATTATTGGACTGCAATGACTTAGCCCAGCAACGGGGTATTGAGCCCGGCCAGACCCGGGCGGTTGCTTTGGCTCACTTCCCTCGGCTCATCCTACGAGAGCGGGATCGGGCCCTGGAACAAACATCCCTCACGCGATTGGCTGGCTGGGCCAGCCAATTTACTCGGCAACTGGCGATAGTGGAAGGAACAGGGTTAGTTCTACATGCTGCCCCCCAAGTCATTCCACCCCTGCGGATTGGATTAGCCCAACTGGGATTTAGTAACCGGATAGCCGTGGGGATCACCGCCCAGGACGCTTGGGCGGCTACCCTTGCGCCTCCCCCTCACCCGTCTTTTCGCCCCTATCATCCCTCGGGAAATGGGTTTGCCGCCAGCCAGGTGGTGGAGGAAGTCACCGATTCCACCAATGGAACCATCCGCCACAAGATTATTCATCGCCTACTACTAGAACTGTGTGGTTCTTTGGCGGGATCAGGTAAAGGTGTAACTGCGTTAACCCTCCATTTGCTTCACATTGCCCCCCCTTCCACCCGGTTAACATTGACCCTTTCTACCCCAACCCGAGATATCCAACGCCTGTCCCAGTTACTAGAGGGGCGGTTGCGCTACTTAGACCCTATTGGACCAGTACAGGAAATTGGTTTAGCTGCCGATGAGGTGGCTTCTCTAACTGGACTCAGCGAAAAAACTTGGCGCTATTACCCTCCCGGCAGCTCTGGAGCTTCCTTTCCAGCCGGTGCTCGTCCTCTCTGGCTATTACCTAGCCCTCTGTTGCTGGAAGGACGGGATCACCAACCTTGGTTGGAGGGAAATCCACTGCGAGTACAGCAGAGGCAACTAACGCCTCCGGAAGGGGATGGAGAGAGCCAGGCACGGGATCACTACTTGGCTCAAGGACCTACCGGTGAGCAATGGTGGATTTATCGGGAACAGGGAGGTCATCAACGGTGGTTTTT
>CAWUNB010000077.1:0-8566 GCA_963923745.1 uncultured Thiotrichales bacterium | reverse complement strand
ACCCGCAGGCCAAACGGAGAATAGAGACGGCTCTGGCTGAGAAAGTGGCCAATTTCGGGCGTTTCGGTTGGTGGCCACCCGCAGCACAGGTAGCCGGAACCCTGCGCCACGCGGGGATTTCAGGCAAAAAAAAGGGCCCGGAGACTATCCGAGCCCTTGTGTATGGTGGCTATGGGTGGGCTCGAACCACCGACCTCAGCATTATGAGTGCCGCGCTCTAACCAACTGAGCTACATAGCCAGATCGCCAGAGGGCATTGAGGCCACCGTTCTGGGAAGGGCGGCGATTATGCCGAGGCCCAGAAGGGTCGTCAACGCCCCGCTTGCCAATTCGGTGAATTAATAGGCACTTTCGCCGCTGCTCCTGGTATCTCTTGGACCAACCGAGGAACTAAATAGCCGGGTAAGCATTGCTGTAATTCTTCCCATAGAGCTTGAGCCCGAGACAACTCCACTTGGAAGTGTGCTCCGCCCGCAACGGGATCCAGCCGGTGCAGATAGTAGGGTAGTATCCCAGCGGCAAATAATTTTTCACTCAGAGCGGCTAGTACCGCTGCTTCATCATTGATGCCCCGTAACAACACACTCTGATTAAGCAATGTTACACCCTTGGTTTTTAAGGCTTGACAAGCGCGATAAACACCATCATCCAGTTCTTGGGGATGATTAATGTGGAGCACTACGCTGGTGGCCAAGCGAGTCTTTCCTAGCCAAGCTAACAATCGCCGATCAACTCGGGAAGGTAGTACTACCGGCATACGGGTGTGGAGACGCAATCGTTGTAGTTGAGGTAGTTGATCCAAAGCAGCCACTAGAGCAGCTAACCGCTCGTCCTTCACCATGAGGGGATCGCCCCCGCTGAGAATAACCTCTTGCACTGCTGGGTGTCGCTGGAGGTAATCCACCACCCCTTGCCAGGTGTGATCCGCCAGGGTTTCGCTATAGGGAAAGTGGCGGCGAAAACAGTAACGGCAGTGAATGGGACAAGCTCCAGTAGTCATAATCAATACTCGGCCATGGTACTTATGGAGAATCCCCCCCCTGGCAATAGCCGCCAGATCCCCCACGGGATCTACAACAAAACCTTCCACCTGATTATCTTCCTGAGAATCGGGTAGCACTTGGCGTAGTAGTGGATCCTGGAGATTCCCCTTTTCCATCCGTGCCACAAACGCTCGGGGAATTCGCAGTGGAAAAGTGGCTAAGCTGGTTGGAAGGGCAGAAGACGGAAGATCCAGTAATTCCCAGAGCTCCCCCACATCCCGAACCGCTTGAGCCATTTCCGTTTGCCAGCCGATTTCCACGGGGACCGTGGTTAGGGCTACAATGGGCGACTTTTTTTCCATCCGATTAGCTGTACTCATCGTTAACGAGGGCATCATGGCCAGTTTCAGTACCAACGAAATTAAATCCGGTCTCAAATTATTATTGGACAACGACCCCTGCGTGGTCCTGGAAAATGAGTACGTTAAACCCGGTAAGGGCCAAGCCTTCAACCGCATCAAGACCCGCAACCTGCGTACCGGGCGGGTGGTGGAACGTACCTATAAATCTGGTGATTCCCTAGAGGGTGCCGACGTAGTGGATGTGGAGTTGCAGTATTCCTACAACGACGGGGATCACTGGTACTTCATGGATCAGGAGACTTTTGAGCAGTACCCCGCTGACCGAGAAGCAGTGGCTGACGCCGTGAAGTGGATTAAGCCGGAAGATGTGTGCGTCGTCACCCTGTTTAACGGTGCCCCTCTGACGGTAGCGGCTCCCAATCAGGTAGTACTGCGGGTCACGGAAACTGATCCGGGTCTCCGGGGAGATACCTCTAGTGGCGGTAGTAAGCCTGCTACCCTGGAAACGGGTACTGTGGTCCGAGTGCCTTTGTTCGTCAGTATTGACGATCTCATCCGCGTGGATACTCGGACTGGTGATTACGTTTCCCGAGCGAAGGAATAGATGACTTCTTGGCGCCCCACTGCTTCCAGGGAAGCCCTCGCTCGTCGAGCTGGCTTGTTGGCGGCGGTACGACAGTTCTTCCAGACGCGGGGGGTGCTGGAAGTAGAAACCCCTTTGCTATCCTCGGCTGCTGTCACTGATATCCACCTGGAGAGCTTTCTGGCCCACCCTCCAGGGGGTACGCCCTACTACCTGCAAACTTCTCCCGAGTTTCCCATGAAACGGCTGTTAGCCGCCGGTAGTGGAGCTATCTATCAGATTTGCAAAGTCTTTCGGGGCGGAGAATCCGGAACTCGCCACAACCCCGAGTTCACCCTATTGGAATGGTACCGGCCTGGTTTTGATCACTACCAGTTGATGGACGAAGTGGATGAGTTGCTGAATCAATTGTTGGGTTGCCTCCCAGCTCAGCGCTTAAGCTATCGAGAAGCCTTTCAACAACAAGCAGCCATTGATCCCCTCCTAGCTACTGGTGCTGAGCTACGGCACCGGGCCTTGACCTTGGGGATCGGAGAAGTCTCTCTGGCTGACAGCGATAGGGATGGTTGGTTGGATTTGCTATTAACTCATCAAGTCGCCCCGGCGCTGGGCAGTAATGGCCATCCCTGTTTTCTCTATGATTATCCCGCCAGCCAAGCTGCTTTAGCTAAGATTCGCCCGGGGGATCCCCCGGTAGCGGAACGATTCGAGGTATTTATAGGGGGGTTAGAACTGGGTAATGGTTACCATGAATTGACTAACGCAGAAGAGCAGCGTCAGCGGTTTTTGGCCGATTTAGCCCAACGCCGCCGGCGGGGATTGCCTGAACCACCAATGGATGAAACCCTGCTGGCAGCCCTGACTGAAGGATTACCGGACTGTGCGGGTATTGCTATCGGGCTAGACAGATTACTGATGATCGCCCTGGGAGAAAGGGATATTGGGGCGGTATTGGCGTTCCCATTCCGCCCCTAACGGATCCCCCCTAACCGTGGGACTCTTTGGACAGAGAAGCTGATATACCTTCCTGACGGAGCCGGCGCTGCACCGTGTCTGCTTGGTTGAAATTTCGGTAGGGTCCGAGACGAACCCGATGCCAAACTTCATCCCCTCCCCGTCCCACTATCTGAACAGAAGATTCCAAACCGATTAGAGCAAGCCGAGCCCGGAGACGGTCAGCTTCCTGGGGAGTACGGAAAGCACCCGCTTGGATGATGTAGGCAGATGTTGCTGGTTCTGGTACTGCAGCTTTTGCCGCTTCTCGGTGAGGAGCCTCTCTGTTGGGTTCCTTGGCTAAGCCTTCCTGCGTTTTGTGACCGGCTTGCCCTTCTTTGGTACCGGTGGGCTCTGGGGTTGGCTTATGAGCAGCAACAGGCTCTTGGAGTGGCTTACGACCGCTAGCTTCCTGCACCGGTTTGTGATCCTTTGTCTGGTCCTTTCCTGGCTCGTCTCGCTTGTGGCCAGTATCCCGAGCCATCTTGCCATCCCGAGAGGGTTCATGGGCTGCATCCCGATGATTGGGGTCAGGTGAGCCCAGCTTGGCCATCACTGCAGGAGGCTTGGCCCTATCTTGATTGCCGTCTCGACGTGTATCCATCCCACCGGCAGGGTTGTTCCCCCCGTTGTTGTCCTGGAGTATGTGGTAAAAATCATAGGAAGGTGTTGGCTCAGTGGCGGTTTTGTCTGCCACTTTTCCTTCTCCTTTCCCCTCTTTGATGGCTGCAGCTTCCTGAATTGGCTCCCTATCCCGCAGGGGATCTTTTAACCCTTCCTTCGCTCCTCCCGCAGGGGAAGTTTTAGGAGCGAAGGCCAATGGCGAAGTAGCCGATGCCCCAGCTGCTGGAGAAGGCGTCACAGTCGTCGCCGAAGTAGGCTGTTGAGTAACACGGGCTCCCAGAGGGAGGTGGGCAATGTACCAGGCCATACTGGCGGCTGCTCCCCCCAATAAGCCTATGACCACCCACACCCACCCTGGGGCACGGGCTACAGCGGAGGAAGAGGATGGCTTGTAATCCGAAGAAACTGTTGGTGTTGTGCCAGTCATGATTTGTTCCTACCTACACAGGATCCGGATGGTAATTGGTAGCCTATTGTCTATCAACCTTCCCCCCCGCCACTCCCTAAAATCATAAGCCTTGTCCTTATTCCCTCTAGCGCATGGAAAGCCGCCTGTTGCCGAACTTGTCCTCGATCGCCGGTGAAATAGTGGGTGGCGGTTTGTACTCCATAACCTTCCCGTAACCAGGCAAAACAAACGGTCCCCACCGGCTTATTGGGACCGCCTCCAGCGGGACCTGCGATACCCGTCACCGCTAAGGCCAATTGGGCATGACTACGAATCAATGCCCCCTTGACCATGGCATCGGCAGTGGCTTCGCTAACAGCACCATGGTGACTTAAGATCACAGGATCTACTCCCAGTAACTCTTCTTTGGCTGCATTGCTGTAGGTGATAAAACCCCCTTCGTACCACAGAGAACTACCGGGAACAGCAGTAAGAGCAGCACCAATCCCACCACCGGTACAGGATTCAGCCGTAACTAACTTCAGCCCTTGGGTTTGCAGCATCTGGCCAAGTTGGCAGGCCAAAGGGATTAGAAACGTAAGATCCATGATCTTTGCTTAAACCGCCTCCCTAGCTATTGCACGATAGCCGATGTCGCGGCGACAAAACGCCCCATCCCAATGAATCAACTCAACGCCTTGATAGGCGCGTCGCTGGGCTTCCGCCACGGTAGTTCCCAAGGCGGAAACACACAGTACTCGGCCACCATTGGTTACCACAGTGCCACCTACTTCGCTGGTGCCAGCGTGAAAGACTTTCACGTCCGAGGGGAAATTACTATCTAACCCGTGAATCCCATCACCCCGTCGGTAGCTGGCCGGATAGCCTCCGGCGGCCATTACGACCCCCAGCGCAGGACGGGGATCCCAGTGGGCAACGTGTTTATCCAAGCAACCGTCTAGGGCGGCTTGACACAGTACAACGAGATCTGATTGAAGCCGTAGCATGATGGGTTGTGTTTCCGGATCCCCAAATCGACAGTTGAATTCCAGCACTCCCAAACTGCCATCTTCCGCTACCATCAACCCCGCGTAGAGAAAACCCACATAGGGATGGCCATCTACTGCCATGCCTCGCAGGGTAGGTAGGATGACCTGCTCCATGGCCCGCTGTTCTACTTCAGGCGTTACTACGGGAGCTGGACTATAGGCCCCCATGCCACCGGTATTGGGACCCCTGTCGCCATCGTCTCGGGCCTTGTGATCTTGGGAACTGGCCATGGGAATAACATGTTGACCATCGCAAATCACAATAAAACTGGCTTCTTCTCCCCGCAGAAAGGCTTCAATAACCACCCGAGCCCCAGCCTGACCAAACTCACCCCCTAGCATGGAGCGAACGGCTTCTTCCGCTTCTTGGCAAGTCTGGGCAATAACAACCCCTTTGCCCGCCGCTAGGCCATCAGCCTTGATGACAATGGGAGTGGGTTGGCGTTGGAGATAGGTTAGGGCGGGGGCCAGTTCGGTAAAAACGGCATAGGCCGCAGTGGGAATACCATAACGGGCTAGAAAATCTTTGGCATAGGCTTTAGACCCTTCCAACTGAGCTGCTGCCGCAGTGGGGCCAAAACAACGTAATCCGGCTTGTTGAAAACGGTCCACTATTCCTGCTACCAGAGGTGCCTCTGGGCCGATGATAGTGAGATCCATCCCTTGTTCTTGGGCGAAAGCTAACAACCCACTAATATTCTCTGCAGAAATGGGAACGTTTATCAGCCCAGTTTCCCGGGCGGTACCAGCGTTACCAGGAGCCACATAGACTTGGGTTACTAGGGGAGATTGGGATACTTTCCAGGCAAGGGCGTGTTCACGACCACCGCTGCCGACAATAAGAACCTTCATGGAGATTTTCCTCATGGGGTGAACCGCCCCAGATAGTTAGGAAACTGTTCGCCATATTCAGGAGTGGGCACCAAAATCCAGTGACTCAATACGTTGACGAAACCAAATGAGTAATCCCAGCCCAGGTAGGGCAGCTACTACGGTGAGGACAAAGAACAGGGTCCAACCCCAAGTTTCCACCAATACCCCTGATACTGGCCCCACATACACCCGTCCCAATGCCGCTAAGGCAGAAAGTAGGGCAAATTGGGTAGCGGTGTAGCGGCTATCACACAGGCTCATCAATAGGGCTACAAAGGCCGCCGTTCCCATGCCTCCCGCCAGATTTTCTAATCCCACTGCCGTCAGCATTAGGGGGTAGCTTTTACCTGCAGCAGCTAATGCAGCAAAGGCCAAGTTGCTAATCCCCTGCAGCACGCCAAAGGTCAATAGGGAACGGTATAGCCCCAATCGAGCCATGAGAGTTCCCCCTACTAATCCCCCCGCCAAAGCAGCCAATAATCCCAACCCTTTGTTGACCGCACCCACTTCTCCCACGGAAAATCCCATACCACGAATAAGAAATAAGGTACTAAGACTACCGGCAAAGGCATCTCCCAACTTGTAGCACACGATAATGGCCAACAGTGCCCAAGCATTAGGCCTATTGAAAAATTCGGCTAGCGGCTCCCAAACTGCTCCCCGCAGGGTACGGGGAGCGGTAACAGGTATCGGAGGCTCTGAGCCTAGCCAGGCAGCCAGTGGCCCCACCAGCAACAACAAGGCCATCAATGAGTAAGCGGTGGAAAAACCATAGAACTGGGCAATGATTAGCGCACCAGCCCCGGAGGCGAGCATTGCTAAACGGTAGCCCACTACAGAGACGGCAGAACCTAAACCCCGTTCACTGGGTCGCAGGGTTTCTGCACGGTAAGCGTCAATGGCTACATCTTGGGAGGCCGATAGCAGCGCCACCGCTAGGGCCAGTAGAGCCAAAGTGGGGGCCTGTTGGCTTGGATCAGTGGTTGCCATGGCTAAAATGACCACCACTAGCAACAATTGGGTAACCACCATCCATCCTCGCCGCCGTCCTAGAGGAAGGGCGTAGCGATCCATGAAGGGAGCCCATAAGAATTTTAGGGTATAAGGCAAGCCCACTAAGGTAAACAGACTAACTGTTTCTGTAGCCAAGTTACCGGTGGCTAACCAGGCTTGCAAGGTACCGCTAGTCAGGGCTAACGGCAGGCCAGAAGAAAACCCCAGCACTAGCATCAGTGCTAGGGTGGGATTAGCCCACAAGGGGCGAAGTGGTGGCATGGGGGACGACCGATTAGAGGAAGCAACACCCCAGGGAACCACCAGTAATGGCGACCCCCTGGGACACAAGTACTATTCGTCCCCTTCGGTGGAGGGTTCGGCGTCGTCAGTTTCTGGTGGATTCCCTTCCTCGTCTTCAGCAGGCCCTCCTTCCGGGAAGGTTAGACGGGAAGCAATAGAAGTAGGGGGAGCGTTCAATTTCTCCCGATTCAGCCGGTCGATAATGGCTTCTACTGATTGCTGGACGTCACTGCGGGTACCAGCCCGATAACCGGTGAGGGTAACTTGACCATCACCACCGACTTCGTAGTAAAACCACTCGGCGCCGGGGGGGGGATCCATGCCGGCGGGTCCGCGCTGTTCAAAGGTGAGTATTTTGTACTTGGTAATCGGCATAGGGCCTGGGCTCTAGGTACGCTTCGTTCTAAGGGTGGTTGGTGTGGGCCGGGGCTAAGACTGCCACCAGAGAAGGGGTAATTTCTAGTGTCGGCTTTTCCCCTGCTGAAGCCGGATCATAATACGCTAGGTTTTTTCGGGAAGACTGGGATTGGGAAGGGTGCGACAATTGTTGGGATAACCCGCATTGATTGAGATAGATCCACTCGGCTCCCTCCATGACTCCCGCTCCCACGTCCCTGCAGTTGCTGGTATTAGCCCTCAGTTGGGTTAGCTACTTTGCGCTCCACTCCCTACTGATTGCTCCCAAGACTAAACATTGGATCGCCCGCCGCTTCCCCCGAATCATGCCTGCCTACCGGCTGCTGTTCAATCTACAAGCGGTGGTCTTGTTGGTTGCGCTGATTATCTTATCGGTTCATTGGAAAGGTCCAAAACTGTGGCATTTTGACGGAGTGGTAGCTTGGTTAATAACCAGCCTAAATTTAGCTGCTTTGGCGGGTTTTGTTGGTACTACCCGCGCTTACGATGGAGCAGAATTCTGGGGGTTACGCCAATGGCGGGAAAAGCGCACACGGGGAGGAGAAGGGGAGCGACTGGTCATTTCCACAGTGCATCGTTACGTTCGCCATCCTTGGTACTTTTTTGGATTAATTTTGCTGTGGACTCGAGAAATGGACGCAACGCTGCTTGTGGGTAGCGGTTTGGCGACGCTTTATCTATGGATCGGTTCCCGCTGGGAAGAAATCCGTCTGGTACGTCGCTACGGTACCGCCTACCGTGATTACCAACAGCGAGTACCTGGCTTAGTACCCTGGCCTGGAAAAGTTCTGTCAGCTGAAGAAGCTCATCAGTTGGAAACGCTGGCTCAGGAAGAAATCATCAAGGGGAGGAAGCATCATGGCCAGTCTGGCTGAGGCGGCCTTGGCCTGCTTACTTGAAGCCGATCCTCAAAGCAAAGTTACCCTTACGCAACAAGCTGCCCAAGCTTGGCAAGATGGCCAACTAGGGGAGGGGACTGCCCTAGCCCCTCCCTTGCC
>CAWUNB010000076.1:0-8623 GCA_963923745.1 uncultured Thiotrichales bacterium | reverse complement strand
CTATTTCCTCTATAAGTAATTTTCCCCATCTTTACTTAGCCTCAACATCTCCTCGACGAAGTCAATTGCTGCAACAAATCGGTTTGTCATTTGAGGTTATTCCAGTCACTGTGCCAGAAGAGCCAGCTCCTGGAGAAGAACCCGTGGCCTATGCTTGCCGTTTGGCTTTAGCTAAAGCAATGGCCGGATTTAACATCATCCCAGACGGATTGTTTTTGGGGGCAGACACTGACGTAGTCGTAGACGGAGAGATCCTCGGCAAACCCAAAGATCAACAAGATGCCCTAGCCATGTTAGAGCGACTAAGTGGCCGCACCCATCAGGTTTACAGCGCCGTGGGATTAGTTAGTTCTGCTACTCAGGCAGAGGTGCGGCTGTCAGTGAGTCAGGTAACTTTTCGCATCCTCGGTTTCCAGGAAAAACTAGCCTATGTGGCCACGGGAGAAGGCATGGATAAAGCAGGGGGTTATGCTATCCAAGGACGGGGTGCAGCTTTTGTCGCTAACCTAGTTGGCAGTTACTCTGGAGTAATGGGACTTCCTCTCTGTGAAACAGTGGAATTGCTAGAAAGCTTTGGTTACCCAGTGTGGTCCACATCTCCAGGAACGAGGGCACCTGGGCAGCGGATTTGGTAGGGAAGGTGGGATCCATCTAATCGTAGTGCAGTGAGGAACCCTCCCCACACACAGCCGCTATCCAAGGCATGGACCCGCCCATGGTGCAAATAACCCAAAGTGGACCAATGGCCGAATACCAGAGTTTCCTTAACACTGCGGTGCCCAGGTACCTGATACCAGGGAAATAGATACGCTGGCTGACTCCCAGGGGCACCTTTGTGCTCTAAATCAAGTCGCCCGTCTGAAGTACAGAAACGCATGCGGGTTAAACAATTACAAGTAAAACGCAGCCGATCCCAACCTGCCAGGGTAGAAGACCAGTGATCGGGCTTGTTGCCGTACATCTGAGCGAGGAAAGCATCCCCCTCCTCGCTCCTTAATACTGCTGCCAGTTCTTCTGCGCAGGCTTGAGCCAAAGGCAAATCCCACTGAGGAGGCAGGCCAGCGTGGACCATTGTAGTTTGCAATTGGGCATCGCGATGGAGTAGCGGGCGGTAACGTAACCAATGCAGCAACTCTTCTCCATCTGGGGCCGCTAGAATGTCGTTGAAGGTATCTTTGCGCCGGTAACGGTCACGACGATGGGCTACTGCCAGCAAATGTAGGTCGTGGTTACCCAGCACCGTCACAGCGGCATCCCCTAACTGGCGAATAAAACGCAGAGTGGCTAAAGAAGCCGGACCGCGATTAACCAGATCTCCTACCAACCAGAGCCGATCACAACTAGGATCAAAAGACAACTGATCCAACAACCGTCGCAATGGGTCATAGCAACCCTGCACGTCACCGACTGCATATACCGCCATAGCAACCGTCCCGGATCAGTGAAGGGAATGGGGTGGAGCTAGCGTAAAAGGGGGAATTAGCGCATCAAATTCAACGCCATCATCTCCTCGCATCTGGTAACTCCCGTGCATGCTGCCTACAGGAGTTTCCAGCAAAGTACCGCTGGTATAGCGGTAACCTTCTCCTGGACGTAGGTAAGGGTGCTCTCCCACAACCCCTGGCCCCCGAACCTCCTGTACCTGACCACTACCGTCGGTAATGATCCAGTGACGCGATAACAAGCGTGCGGGGACCGTGCCGTCATTACGCAGGGTGATGGTGTAGCTAAACACGTAGCGCCCTTGTTCAGGGTAGGATTGGTCTGCTAGATAGTGAGTCTCTACTTCAACGCGGATGTAGTGGCGAGGGTGGGATTCTTGCATCAGCTAAGCTCCAGGCAATATTTTCCCTAAGCTTACCTGATTTGAGGCCCCTAATCAGAGGTGACCCCGACTAGAGACCTCGACTAAGGATCAAAGGCTACGCTGAGTTTTCTTTCTGCCCCCAGATCGGAGATGGTAACCGTTCCGGTTCAATACTTCTGCCATCGTGCTCATGGAGGGCAGTACTTCGTCGTCAAATCCCTGGGAACGTAATTGTTGGATGGCTGCTTTAGCAGTTAGTCGTCGAACAGGGGAAACTGTATGGCGATTTTTAATAAAATGCCACAAAGCTTCTGCCACATCGGGATGTTTTTCTTCCCACAACTTATCACCACAAAAGGCTGCTTGAGCGCCCAGGCAAATTATCCCACTACGTTTTTCATGGAGCCCCAATTGCACTGTTTGTCGGCTCCAACCAAATAAAGTTTCTGCTTGACGAGGAATGCCTCCACAATATTTAAGGGCCATTTCTGCTTGAAACAATCGACGCCTTTCACCTAGCATATTAGTGGCTGCTAGTTTTATATCATCGCGATGACCATCATCCAACGATGGTCGATCGACAAAATAAGAATTATTATCCATTGTTATCCCCCTCAAATAAGCATAAACCGAGGAGATTCGGCTAGAATCCCCTCAGATTGAGTTATTTTGTTTGGTTAGGAGATACAACAGGATTATTGGCCGTACCCATAGCTCCCACAGTTATCATTGATCGATTATCATCTACCAATTTAACATTGAGACCGGGGACTTTAGCAAGATCATCTATGCTAGTAAAAGGACCATGTTGTTCTCGATAAGCAACAATGGCTTCTGCTTTCTTTGGCCCAATACCAATCATTGTCTTAGCAATAGCACCTGCGTTGGCAGCATTAATATCTAAAGGCGCTGCCAACAGAGGCGATGCGCCAATAAAACCTACCAATGCTAAGACCGATAAAACAACAGAGAAGGGCTTCATAACAGCCTCCTAATGGGAAGGGATGGAACCCGGTTTGTTTATCACCGGGCCAGATCACCTTACCAAGTTGGTCTGCTATGAAATGTAGGAGATCTCTGAATTAATTGTAAGAAGACTCTGTAATGGATTGTCAGATAAAGTCACTGGACGACCTACTACTAAATAATCTGCACCCGCTGCCCGCGCTTGACTGGCTGTCATGGTGCGTCGTTGATCATCTTCTTGAGCATTTGCCGATCGAATACCGGGGGTTACTAATACTAACCCTGGATAAGTTTCTCGTAGGGAAACTACTTCTCGCCCCGAACAAACCACACCATCCAAACCAGAATCAGCCGCTAAGGCCGCAAGGCGCATGACCTGACCTGCTGCCCCTCCCATTACCCCTAGTTCGGCCAGATCGCTATCAGTCATACTGGTGAGTACAGTGACAGCTAATAGCAGAGGACGACGAGACACTCCCGCCTGATCCACGGCTAGGCGAGCAGCTTCCATCACTCGTCGCCCCCCCATGGCGTGAATATTGAGCATCCACACCCCCAATTCGGTAGCCACTCGGCAAGCCCGTGCCACAGTGTTGGGGATGTCGTGAAACTTAAGATCGAGAAACACGCTATAACCCAGATTTTGCAACTGGCCCAATAACTGAGGCCCTGCCTGGGTGTAAAGCTCGCTTCCCACTTTCAGTCTGCAAAGATCGGGAGACAACTGACTGGCCAGTGCCAGCGCCTTTCTTGGATCGGAATAGTCCAATGCTACGATGATGCGCGGGTTAGTCACCTTCTACCCCCTGAATAGGCTTTACAGTTCCCCAGGACTTACACCCTGGACATTGCCAATGCAGCGATTTGCCAGTAAATCCACAATGACTACACTGGTAAGCTGGTTTTTCTGCTAGTAGGCGTTCAGTCAAATCATTGATAACTCCAAGCCGTCGCTGAGTTTCTCCATGGCAATAGGCTAAATTAAGTTCCAATAGCCGCTTAGTACCCCGAACTGAAGGGTGTTGACGTAGTTTGTTAGTGAGGAACTCCATAGCTGCTTCATCTCCTCCCTGCTGTCGAGCAATTTCTGCTCCAATAATGATAAGAGAAGTGTTGTGGCAGCGATTGATCAGCGCCCACAGGTAATCGGTTAGCCCTTGAGGATTGCCTAGGGCACGAAAACAGTGGGCCAAAGGTTCCATGATTTCAGGTAATAGATTAGGGTCTTGTTGTTCAACTTGTTGCAAAGTAACAATAGCAGCAGAGTAATTCTGTTCATGAATATACTGCTGGGCGATCAGTAAACTAGCCCGAACGCAGTGAGAATCGATTGCCAATGCTTGGTCTAAGTGTTGCCAGATAAGCCGAGCGTCGCCGACAACACACTCCGCCAACTCGCAATAGTAGTGAGCTAAACTCTGGTGTACTGGTGGTCCGGTGAGATTTCCCAAGCGGCTCAGAGTGGCAATAGCTTGCTGCCAATCCTTTTCTTGCTGATAGATGTCAACCAAGCAACGTAAAGCCGGTATGCTGTGGGCGTCTACGTCGAGAAGTTCTAAAAATAGACTCTCCGCTCGGTCTAACAGCCCGGCTCGCATGTAGTCCTGGCCTAATTCCAACAGCGCTTGGATGCGTTGGTCTGGATTTAAATCGGAACGGGCAAAGATGTTTTGATGGAGACGAATAGCCCGGTCTACTTCTCCTCGCCGTCGGAATAAATTTCCCAGGGCCAATTGAGCTTCTACCGTTTCCTCATCCAATTCCACCATCCGAGTAAAAACTTCGATGGCTTTGTCAGGCTGCTCGTTGAGAAGGTAATTCAGGCCTTGAAAGTAGCCATTGGCTACTCCTCGAGGAGGTTTAATCCGGGCGTAACGATGCCTGGCCCCTAGCCACCCAGAAGCGGCTGCCACGGGCAGCAGAAGAAATAGGAGCTCCAACATAACGAAGGGCTAGAACCACCTAGGGTCAGCCAACAGGAGGGAAAGACACCGAATATCTAATCGTCATCATCATCATCCCTAACCACTCGGGGAAAATTCGATCCTTCAATGTTAGCTTTGACACGTTCTCGCAACAACTTACCGGCTTTGAAGTGGGGTACACACTTCCCCTCAAGGGAAACAGCCATCCCAGTTTTAGGGTTACGACCGATCCGGGGAGGACGGTAATGCAGCGAAAAACTACCGAATCCTCTGATTTCTACTCGCTCTCCCACCGCCAAAGCCTGTGCCATTTGCTCAATTAGCATCTTGACTGCTAGCTCGACGTCTTTGCTAGGAAGCTTGCTTTGTTTACGTGCGATGATCTCAATAAGGTCGGATTTGGTCATCGTCTGTTCCTAAAACAGGATAGGCAACCCCGGCCCTCCTCTGCCGCAAGGCAGAGAAGGGTACTACAGGCCAGCTACTTAGTCGTTGCGGCCTTCCATCTGTTCCTTGATAAGGTCACCCAAAGTTGCCGCCGCTGGGATGTTAGAGCGACTATAGTCGTGGATGGCTTCTGCCTCTTCCTGATTATCCTTTGCCTTAATGGACAGGGTAATGGTGCGGTTCTTTCGGTCCACACCAATAAACTTGGCCTCCACCGTCTCGCCAACCTTCAGAACTTGACGAGCGTCTTCCACTCGATCGCGAGATAGCTCGGATGCCCGCAAACTACCCTCAACACTGCTCTCCAGTTCCACTACCGCGCCTCGGGCATCTACTTCTTTCACAACACCCCGCACAATGGTGCCCTTGGGATGAGCAGCCACGTAGTTGGAGAAAGGATCTTTATCGAGTTGTTTGATACCCAGGGAGATTCGCTCCCGTTCCGCATCCACCGCCAAAACTACGGCGTCGACCAGATCACCCTTCTTATAGCTACGTACGGCATCCTCTCCGGTGGAATTCCAGGAAATATCAGATAGGTGGACTAACCCATCAATACCCCCCTCCAATCCAATGAAAATACCAAAATCAGTAATGGATTTGATGGTACCAGAGACCCGATCACCCTTGTTGTGAGTAGTAGCGAACTCATCCCAGGGGTTGTTCTGGCACTGTTTCATGCCTAGGGAGATACGACGCCGATCCTCGTCGATATCCAACACCATGACTTCCGCTTCATCCCCTACCTGGACCAACTTGGATGGGTGAATATTCTTGTTAGTCCAATCCATCTCAGAAACATGGACCAACCCCTCTACGCCTTCCTCTACTTCCACGAAGCAACCGTAGTCGGCAATATTAGTAACCTTACCAAACAAGCGTGCTCCCACGGGATAGCGACGAGAAATAGCCTCCCAGGGGTCCTCCCCTAGCTGCTTGAGACCCAAGGAAACACGGGTCCGGTCCCGATCAAACCGGAGGACCTTAACTTCCATTTCGTCCCCAACGGCCACCACTTCTGACGGATGCTTGACCCGTTTCCACGCCATATCAGTGATATGGAGCAGACCGTCGATACCACCCAAGTCTACAAAGGCACCATAATCAGTGAGGTTTTTGACCACACCATGGACCACCATGCCTTCCTGCAAATTCTCCAGCAACGCTTCTCGTTCGGCGCTGGTTTCGCTTTCCACCACAGCCCGGCGGGACACCACTACGTTGTTACGCTTGGGATCCAGCTTGATGACTTTAAATTCAAGTGACTTCCCTTCCAAATACCCGGGATCCCGTACCGGACGCACATCCACCAGAGAGCCAGGGAGGAAAGCGCGGATGTCCTCGATAGCGACGGTGAAGCCACCCTTAACCTTACCTGTAATAAGACCGGTAACTGTAGCATTACCCTCAAAGGCTTCTTCCAAACGGGACCAAGATTGGGCACGCTTGGCTTTCTCCCGAGATAATTTGGTCTCGCCAAAACCATCTTCCACGGCATCCAGGGCTACTTCCACCTCATCGCCCACCACCACTTCGAGTTCGCCACTTTCGTTGCGGAACTGCTCAATGGGGATGACACCTTCGGATTTTAGTCCGGCGTTCACAATCACGACGTCGGCACGAATCTCCACAACTCGACCGGATACGATGGAACCAGGCCGCATTTGCTTGCCAACCAAGCTCTCTTCAAACAACGCTGCAAAGCTTTCGCTCATAGTGGTGACCAAATCCCGGATCCGCCCCAAGGGTCGGACCGATGGAAATCCCGCAGGGAAGTGCGGGGCAGGTGGACAGGATAGCCTACTGACCCAGAGGACCAGACAGGCTGCCAAAAAAACGGGGAAGTTTCAGTAATTCACCCCCCGAAGCGGCGCGCAGGTTAACACCCGTTCCTTTGTGCTTCAACCGGTTATAAAGTGCCTGGGTTTTTAAGCAGGCACAAAAAAACGCCCAACACAATGAATGCGCTGGGCGTCTTGTATTAGGGTGGCCAGGGGCGGAATCGAACCACCGACACGGTGATTTTCAGTCACCTGCTCTACCGACTGAGCTACCTAGCCAACAGGAAAGCGTTATTAGAACCGCTGGCAGTAATTGTGTCAATGGCAATCTCAGCTGCGGGCAAGCAACAAACCTTGGTACAACTCCAACGCCCTCGTTAAACCCTGACGAATTCCAAGATCTTCAGCTTGCAAAATTTCTTTATCTAATTGGTTTACAAAAGTTTCTTCTTCAATTAGACGCTGCTTAACATAAACGCTGAGATCCAGAACTTCCTGGTAGGCATCGATTAGGGCATTCCTGCCATTGTAGGGTTGCAAACGACGACCGTAGGTAGCCACCCCTTTTTGAGCCCGTGATTCTAAGTCCTGTTTAACCAAATTGGTTACATCTGGGCCAGTGGAAACAATTGGCAGGTCTTGTTCCTTTATCGCAGAAGTCATATCCATCTCCTCAGGTCTTCGCTAATTCAACAGTATTAAAGGGTAGGTTCCGTAGTCGTTTGCCAGTAGCCGCAGCAATGGCGTTGGCTACAGCCGGTGCCAGAGGAGGCACCCCCGGTTCACCAATACCTGAAGGAGGAGCACTAGAGGGGACGATATGGACCTCTACCTGGGGCATGGCATAAATGGCTAATAGGGGGAAGGTATCAAAATTACTTTGTTCAATTCGTCCATCCTTAACAGTAATAGCTTGGTAGAGAGCAGCACTCAGCGCAAAAGCGACACTGCCTTCCACTTGAGAACGGATATTATCTGGGTTAATGGCCGTCCCGCAGTCTACAGCACATGTCACCCGATCCACTTTAAGGGCCCCATCAACTTGCACTGTTACTTCTGCCACCTGGGCCACTACGGTGCCAAACGATTCATGAACAGCCACCCCTCGGCCTCGTCGTTCTCCCTCCTTGCTGGGCGGCAACGGACTCCCCCAGCCGGCCTTATCAGCGGCCAACTTCAGTGTTTCAGCATGGCGGGGATGGTTAACTAATAACTCCAGCCGCCAAGCCAGCGGATCTCTGCCAGTAGCGCTGGCTAATTCGTCCAGGAAACATTCAGTGGAAAAAGCGGTATGGGAAGATCCCACAGAACGCCACCAATGAGCTGGTATGGGTATATCTTCTGGGGTGTGGAGCTCCACCTGAAGATGGGGGATTGCATAGGGCAGATTAGCCGCGCCTTCCACGGATACCCGGTCGATTCCATTCTTCACTCCGGCGGCAAAGGGAGAACCGGCCAAAATAGATTGACCCACCAGGCGATGACGCCAGGCGATTAATTTGCCTTCCCCATCCAATACTCCCTCCAAAGCATGGTGGAACAAAGGTCGGTAATAGCCACCTCCCATATCATCTTCCCGTAACCATACCAGTTTGATGGGAACGGTGGCATTCAAAGCCTTAACGATATGGGCCGCTTCCAATAGGTAATCAGAATGTTTACTGGCCCGTCGCCCGAAACTGCCCCCAGCGTAGAGC
>CAWUNB010000075.1:0-8654 GCA_963923745.1 uncultured Thiotrichales bacterium | reverse complement strand
GAAGGCCTAACCCCCCTGATTAAAATGTGTACCCTGGGCCACGATTTCATGCCCCCCAGCATTCACGCCGGCGGCTTGCGTTATCACGGGGCTAACGCTCTGGTATCCCAGCTTCATCGGGAAGGTCTGGTGGAAGCCATCGCCGTTCCCCAGGTGGCGACGTTCCAAGCGGGCGTTCAGTTTGCTAAAGCTGAGGGCATCATTCCGGCCCCCGAATCTTGCCACGCTATCCGCGCTGTCATTGATGAAGCCTTGGTGTGCAAGGATACCGGCCAGCCTAAAGTGCTGTTCTTTAACCTGTCCGGCCACGGTCACTTTGATATGGCGTCCTACGACAAGTACTTCTCTGGGAAACTGGAGGATTACGAGTATCCGGAAGCCGCTATTGAAGAGGCACTACACCATCTGCCGAAAGTTTCTGGCTAATCTAGCCTCCGAAGCTCACCAAGGAGGGTGAGCGGGTCCCGTGCCCTGAAGGGGGATCAAAGGGCGCGGGGCTGGTGGCTGAACTAATAGGATCAGGACAAATTAGCGCCGTGTATCAAGGTTTCTAGAGCTGCTACTCGCTGAGTAACCCCTTCCTTATCGCCTCGAGTTTCCACATTTAGTCGCAATAATGGCTCAGTATTTGAACTGCGGAGATTAAAACGCCAAGCGGTAAATTCAACACTAATACCATCTATCCGTTCAATTTTTGGACTAGGATCAGCACTAATAAACCGATCAAGGATACTACTTACCACCTGCTGGGCATCTGTAACGCGGTAATTTATTTCTCCGCTACAAGGAAAAGCCGCAATACGCTCACCTACTAATTGAGATAATGGTTTACCAGTATGGCTAACTAATTCTGCTACTAATAACCATGGAATCATTCCGCTGTCGCAGTAAGCGAAATCACGAAAATAATGGTGAGCACTCATTTCACCGCCATAAATAGCATTTTCTTGGCGCATTCGTTCTTTAATAAAAGCATGACCGGTTTTACTCTGAATAGGAACGCCTCCGGTTTTTTCTACCACATCGATAGTATTCCAAGTCAGTCGGGGATCATGAATGATTTTTTCCCCGGGATGTTTGCGTAAAAAAGCTTCAGCTAATAAACCAACAATATAATAACCTTCGATAAAATCACCCGCTTCATCAAATAGAAAGCAGCGGTCAAAATCACCATCCCAAGCAATACCAAAATCTGCGTTATGGGCACGCACAGCTTCTGCAGTAGCTAATCGATTTTCTGGTAACAAGGGATTAGGAATACCGTTAGGAAATGTTCCATCAGGCTCATGATGGATTTTAATAAACTGGACAGGAACACCCTGAGATTGAAAACGCTGTTCTATTTCATCAATAACATGACCTGCTGCACCATTGCCGGCATTCACTATCAATTTTAAAGGGTTAAGGGCCAATGGCTTGATATAGTTAAGTAAATGATCAACATAGTCAGTAAGGATAGACTGTTGATATAATTGTCCCCGTTTAGGGGAAGTAGGGAATTGACCAATAACGGCTAAATCATGAATGTCTTGCAGGCCACTATCACTACTAATAGGTTTAGCTCCACCGCGAACTAACTTCATACCATTATAATCGATGGGATTGTGGCTGGCAGTAACTTCAATTCCCCCGTCTACCTCTAGGTGAAAAGCAGCGAAATAGATTTCTTCCGTACCCACTAAACCAATGTCGATAACATCTACTCCACCATCCATCAATCCTTCAGCCAAAGCCTGTTTTAATTTCTCACTGGATTGACGAATATCGCCACCTACTACCACCCGTTTAGGCTTAAAGTAGTGTGCATAAGCACGGCCAATATTTTTAGCTATCTCCTCGTTCAATTCATCGCCCAATCGCCCACGAATATCATAGGCTTTGAAACAAGGTAAGGTTTTGTTCGCAAATGTATTCATGGCTTCCCCTTAAATAAACTATGGGTAGAAAAGTTAATGCCCTATATCGTCAAGGAAATCTTTTACAGTCTTCAAGGTGAAGGTGCCTGGACTGGTCGCCCAGCGGTATTTTGCCGTTTCACCGGTTGCAATTTATGGAGTGGCCGGCAAGAAGATCGGCTAGAGGCTATTTGCCCATTCTGTGACACAGACTTTCTGGGATGGGATGGTCCTGGGGGAGGTAGGTATCAACAGGCGACATCCTTAGCCACTGCAGTGGCCGAGTACTGGCCCAGTGATCCCCAATCCTCCCTCGGTCGCCCCTATGTTATATGTACCGGTGGAGAACCACTGCTACAACTTGACGAATCCCTTGTTCGCGCATTTCAGCAGCAGGGTTTTCAAGTGGGTGTGGAAACCAATGGTACCCTTCCTCCACCAGCAGGTTTGGATTGGCTCTGTGTGAGCCCGAAAATCAACGCTCCTTTGTTGGTTACCCAAGGAAATGAGCTGAAATTGGTGTATCCCCAGACGGGTTTGGATCCGGCCGATTACCAGGCACTCGCCTTTCAACATTTTTTCCTACAACCCAGGGATGATGGCCAAGGCGGCGACCACATCCAAGCAGCGGTAGCCTATTGTCTAGCCCATCCCCAGTGGCGATTGAGTTTACAAACTCATAAGGTACTGGGAATTCCCTGACAGCCTGTCCAACAAAGCTCCCTATTTGGTCATAAATTTTATGAATCCTACCCCAATCCTTTACACCATCGGCCACAGTGATCGCTCCCTTGATGAGCTCCTGGAATTGTTACTCGCCATGGAACTCCGGGTAGTGGTGGACATTCGTGCCAATCCTCGATCGCGACGCTATCCCCACTTCAATCAGGCCGAACTACAACTCGCTATTGGCCAGATAGGTCTGGGCTATCACTGGGCAGGTCGTCAATTAGGGGGACTTCGTTCCTCCAATCCCCGTTCTCCCCATATCGCTCTACCAGAAGAGCTAAGGGGATTCGCTGACTATATGGGGAGTGAGTCTTTCCAAGTAGGAGCGACCCAACTCACTTCTCTGGCACACCGGGTTCCAACTACCCTGTTATGTGCAGAACGAGAACCAGAACACTGCCATCGTTCCCTCATCAGCGATTACCTTACTCTACAGGGATTGCAGATTATTCATTTCCTTAGCCAGCGAGATTACCGAGAACACCGCCTAAGTCCTTGGGTTCGCCGAGAATCGGCCACACTTATCTATGATCGTACCCCTATCCCCAGCTGAATTAGGTGGCGAAGAGGTTCACCGGGGAGCATGTAATACCGCCTGGCAAACCGCCGGTGGTGGGGTTGGAGGCCGAGGTGGCTTGGAAGGTGAGGTACTAGACGGACGATTAAGGGTAATAATCCAATCATCTACTTCATCACAACCATCACCTGGGCTAATTGGTTCTTGGGATTGACAAAGGTTGTCTCCAGCAGGGCAACGCAAACGGGCATGGAGATGATCGTCGTGACCCCACCAGGGGCGTATTTTGTGCAGCCACCGGCGGTCCGATTCCTGATCGCAGAGTGCTCTTTTAATGAAAGGACTAACAAAAATACGTTCAATCTCCTCAGGAGCAGCGGCTAGTCGGAGTAATGTCACCTGGGCTTCGCTCCAGCGACTAGGATCAAGTCCCTGCCGGTCAGTGGTCAGCATAGAGGGGGCGGTTAAACTTTCCACTTCCTCGGAGGTGAGACGACGCTCTCTGGGCAACAGCCAAAACCAGATATCCACATCCAAACCATTTTGATGGCTACGGTGCATAGAGGGGGTTGGGCCTCCTCGCGGCTGAGATAAATCGCCGATCAATAGGGTTCCAACCCCATGACTTTGTAAAGCTTTACTCAGTGTTTGGAGATAGTGAATTAGGGACGGATGACCATGAAAGCGGTTACGAGCTAGTTTCATGAGCTGATAACCAATCCCTGAAGGTGGCAAAGATTGAGCTCCTTGGAGACAGCCCGCTGCCGGGCCGCCAATCACCTCTGGGGCAGAGTGGGTCGGCTGTCTGACGGCAGACCAGCTGTCTGCGGGATTAGCTAGAGCGCTGGCAGCCCCTATTAGGGCCAGGAGAGTAAAGAAATAAAAACGGTAGGAAGGAAACATAATCTTGTCGATCCGAAGTTTTGAACGGCCATTAATTTGGCTCTCCCGATAAGTTACCTGTTTTTATCGGGTGGTTGGAAACTGCAAGGGATCCCATATAACTCTTTTCCCGCCCAGATCCTGCCCGTACAATCGCCCCCTTTCCCTATTCCGGCCTCTCTAGTAGGCTGGACTGATTGCTATTTCTAGGCGTGGACCCAGCAGGAGGAGAGATGCCCAATCATCTGATGAACACGTATGCCCGGTTGCCGGTGGCGTTTACCCGGGGGGAAGGGCCATGGCTGTGGGACGAAGACGGTAAAAAATACTTAGATGCCCTAACCGGTATTGCCGTTTGCGGTCTTGGCCACGCCCATCCGGCGGTGGTTGCCGCCGTGGGGCAACAAGCAGCCCGCTTGACTCATACCAGTAACTTGTACCGGATCCCGCTGCAAGAAACCCTGGCCGACCAATTATGTCGGTTTACGGGCATGGATCGGGTGTTCTTCGGTAATTCGGGAGCGGAAGCGGTCGAAGCGGCTATCAAGCTGGCTCGGCTACAGGGACATCGGCGCAATATCGCCGTTCCTACTATCATCGTAATGGAAAACAGTTTCCATGGTCGGACTTTGGCGACTTTGTCAGCGACCGGTAATCGCAAAGTGCACCAAGGCTTTGAACCATTAGTTCAGGGATTCGTGCGAGTGCCCTACAACGACATGGCGGCCATAGCGGCTGTCGCACGTAATAATGCTGACGTTGTCGCCGTATTGGTGGAACCCGTACAGGGGGAAGGAGGCATTCGTATTCCCCACGACGATTATTTGCCCCAATTGCGTACTCTGTGCGATGAGCACGGTTGGCTGTTAATGCTGGATGAAATTCAGTCCGGGATGGGGCGGACCGGACGCTGGTTGGCCAGCCAACATCAGGGAGTATTGGCCGATGTGGTGTGTTTAGCTAAAGGGTTGGGTAATGGCGTGCCCATTGGTGCTTGTTTGGCGCGGGGTGCCGCCGCAGAGTTATTCGCCCCAGGCAATCACGGCAGTACCTTTGGTGGTAACCCTCTGGCCTGTGCCGCCGCCCTTGCGGTGGTCAACACCATTGAACAAGAAGGTCTATTGGCCCGCGCAGCGGCACTGGGTGAACGTTTGTTGACCAGTTTGCGGAACGGTTTGGCCGGAGTGGCTGGGGTGGTGGACGTGCGGGGCCAGGGTTTAATGCTGGGAATTGAATTGGATCGGCCCTGTCGCGAATTAGTGGGTCTTGCTTTGACGGCTGGGTTAATCATTAACGTCACCCAAGACAACGTGGTACGCCTGTTACCTCCCTTAATCCTGCAAGATAGGGAAGCTGATGAATTAGTGGCCGGGATCGTGCCCCTGGTGCGCGATTTTCTGGCTACCGCCTAAACCCGTTGGCCCTTAGCTCGATGAAAACCGTCATGGCTCCTCGTCATTTTCTCACCCTACTCGATCTCTCTCCCGCAGAAGCTCGCCAATTATTAGTGCGAGCAACTGAACTGAAAGCCATGCAGCGGAGTGGCACCATCCACGATTTATTCCGCAATAAGGTATTGGGGATGGTGTTTGAGAAATCCTCAACTCGGACGCGGGTTTCTTTTGAAGCGGCTATGACCCAATGTGGGGGTAGCGCTATTTTTCTGTCTCCCCGGGATACCCAGTTAGGCCGAGGGGAGCCTATCGAGGATTCGGCGCGGGTGCTATCGCGAATGGTGGATGCCATCATGATTCGCACCTTTGCCCACGAAAAAGTGGAGCGCTTTGCTGCCTATTCCCGGGTACCGGTTATTAATGCCCTGACCGATCGTTATCACCCCTGCCAATTATTAGCAGATATCCAGACTTATGAAGAACATCGCGGGCCTATTCCCGGGAAGGTGGTGACTTGGGTGGGGGACGGCAACAATATGTGCAACACCTATATCCACGCTGCCCAATTGTTTGATTTCGAACTGCGTATCGCCTGCCCTTCTGGCTATGAACCACCAGGGGAGTTATTGGAACAAGCGGGAAACCGGGTCAAGTTGCTACGTAGTCCCCAGGAAGCGGCCCGGGGAGCTGATTTGGTCACGACGGATGTATGGGCCAGCATGGGCCAGGAAGAAGAACAAGTAGTGCGAGCGCGGGCTTTTGCCCGTTATCAGGTAAATCGAGAAGTGATGGCAGTGGCGTCGCCCCAAGCCCTCTTTCTCCATTGCTTGCCCGCCCATCGCGGCGAGGAAGTCACCGCCGAGGTTATCGACGGTCCCCAAAGCGTGGTGTGGGATGAAGCGGAAAATCGTCTCCACTCGCAAAAAGCGCTGTTGGAGTGGCTGCTGGTATCTCGACCCGGTTGAGTCCTAGGGGCCGGTTGAAAGATGAAGCGTTTCGCTCCCCGCTTGGGGAGCGGGTTTGTCTATCAACTAACGGTTCTTCAGAGTTCAAAGATGAAATAAGGGGGGTATATGTCCACAGCCACTAAAGACGAAGTTTGGGAGCTGTTTCGTGAAGTAGCATTCCGCTTTCAAGAAACCGATCGTCAATTTCAAGAGACAGATCTTAAATTTCAGGAAACCGATCGTCAATTCAAAGAAACCAATCTCAAGTTTCAGGAAACCGATCGTCAATTCAAAGAAACCAATCTTAAGTTCCAGGAAACTGATCGTTTAATAAAAGAATTACGGGACAGTCAAAAAGAAACGGACCGTCAATTTAAAGAAACAGATCGTAAACTTAAAAAGTTGGAAGATCTTTTTACCACCCAATGGGGTCGATTAATGGAGTCGTTAGTTGAAGGAGATTTAGTAAAAATTCTTAACCAACGCGGTATAGCTATCAGTGATACGTCAAGTCGAGTGAAGGGTCGTCGCGCTGATGGCGGTAATTTTGAATTTGATATCATAGCCCATAATGGCCATGAAGTGGTTGTGATTGAAGTGAAAACAACTCTACGCCCAGAGGACGTGCATAAATTCCTACACAAACTTGAACATATTAAGCAATGGTTGCCGCGCTACGCTGGTAATACTCTCTATGGTGGTATGGCTTGGCTAACGGCGGTAGCCGGTGCCGAAGATATGGCAGAAAGTCGTGGTCTATTCAGTATTCGTGCAACCGGGAACTCAGCCATCATTATCAATCCATCGGATTTTAATCCTCGTACTTGGTAACGCGATAGGATGAAACGCTTTGCTGCCTTTTATCTACCGCTGGCGGCCCTCATGGTCGCTGTGGCTTTTGCCGTCGGAGAGATGCTTAGTAGTTCGGTATTGGATAATCTTCAAGTTCACCAAGTTAATTTTCTTACCAATGGTGCGGATATTTTTATCAATGCCTTGAGTGGGCCGATTAGCCATTTGCAGGGCATGACCCATGAACCGGCCATTAACCGCGCTTTTCAAGCGCCCCCGGAAGCGGCACGCTCTCTAGTCGATGAGCATCTGCGTACCTTGCTTTACCGCAATCCTTCCTACGATCAAGTTCGCTGGCTCAACGCCAAAGGGATGGAACGGGCCCGGATTAACCGTACCGCTAAGGGACCGCTGGTTGTTTCCGCTGAGGATCTGCAAGACAAGTCAGCCCGCTATTACTTTCAGCAGGCTATTCGTTTAGCTCCTGGCCAGATTTATCTATCGCCCCTGGATTTGAACGTTGAAGACGAAGTGGTAGAAATACCCTACAAACCGACTATTCGTTTAGCTATCCGTTTACCGGTGGTGGAGGGCCAGGACCAGGGTTTGTTGATCATTAATATGCTGGCTCAACCCCTACTGGATCATTTGCTGCGCATTGTACCGGCGGGCCGAGATCAGCAGGTTATGTTGCTCAATCCCGCTGGTTATTGGTTATTGTCGCCGGATTCTCAGCAAGCATGGGGCTTTATGCTGGGCCGCGCTGACGCTACGATGGCGCAATATTATCCGGCAGAATGGCAGCACATCAGGCATCAGCCCGAAGGACAGACCCATACCAACACGGGTCTATGGGCCTGGACTCATATCGATCCGGCTTCTCATTATTCTGACCTGGTCCAGCTTGCGGAATCCTGGCAATTGGTCAGTTTTATTCCAGCATACGAAGTTAATCGGCATCAGTGGCAACGCCAATGGCCACTGATACCGGTTACGATTACCGCGCTTCTGGTATTAGCAATTGGTGTCTATTTTTACCGAAAGCTGGTTATTAGGCAGGAACGGGATGAAATCGAACTGCGTTTAATTAAAGGCAAACAGTTAGCCGAGGAACAGTTAATTTTAGCAACCGATGGCGCGGAATTGGGTATCTGGTATTGGGATATGACCACGGATAAAATTACTTGGTCTGATCGGTGTAAAACTCATTTAGGGCAACCATCTGAGCAAATCCCTTCTCTATTTCATTTCTATGAAGCCATCCACCCTGCGGATCGGCATTGGGTAGAAGAGCAAACGAATCGAGCCGTTGCCGAGCGATCAGATTTTTCCGCCGAATACCGAGTTTACTGGCCAGATGGTCATTTACATTGGATTAGCGCACGAGGGCGAGTTTATAGCGCTGGTCCCAAAGGTGTGCTATTGGGTATGGGAGGAATAACCCAAGACATTACGGGTCGCAAACAAATTGAACAAGCTTTGTATGAAAGTGATGAAC
>CAWUNB010000074.1:0-8897 GCA_963923745.1 uncultured Thiotrichales bacterium | reverse complement strand
GATCCTCTCTGGTCTCGTGGGCTCGGAGATGTGTATAAGAGACAGCGATAGCACCTTTAATAAACTCAAAAGCCAGCTCATCAGATTGGCGACCATTTGGTTGAGTCGCTGGAGAAAAAAGAGATGGCGATGAACCAACAAACTGCTCACGGGTACATTGGAAAAGCTGTAAGGTTCTCTCATTACAATCAATAAAACGGCCATCACGGAGAATACCTACTGCATCACCTCCGCCCTCAAATAGGGAGCGATAACGGGCCTCACTCTCTCGCAAAGCTCGACTCGCTCGACGAACATGGGTTAAATCTCGCCCAATAGCTATATAGCGTCCATCGGGTAGACGTCGAGCAGTTAAATCTACTTCTACTTGGCCACCATTTTTATGGCAGAGTAACCACTCCCCTCGGGATATTTGACCATTATCCATTTCACCCAATTGTTCTCTTAATTTGCTGTGCTGCTCGGGAGGGACTAGATCTTGAATTCGTAGTTGGCAAACTTCTTCCAAGGAATGACCAGTTAATCCACAAGCAGCTGGATTGGCATATAAGTAACGGGCCTGTCCGTCCACTACCCAAATTCCATCAGCAGCAAACTCCATCACTAACCGTAGTTCTGATTCCCGCCGAAGTTGATCAGATTGGGAATCTAGTAAAGCTTGCCTCCGCCGCGATAGCTCCTCTACCATGGTGATAAAACTTTCACCTAATTGACGCAGCTCACGACTATCTGAAGGAGAAATCTTTACGTTGAAACGACCTGCTGCTACTTCGCTGCTGGCACGCACGAGGGCAGCCAGTGGTTTTTCTACTACTCGCTCTAACCAACGCCATAATCCTAAACTCAATAAAGCCAACAAAAATAGCGCAGCCATTAACTCCTTGGCCGCTAATTGAAACTGATCATGAAGTACATCTTTGAGATCAACGCTGACTAATACCCAGCCGGTAATGGGTTTGGTTATTTCCGGTAGTGCTACCGTGAAGAGTTGATAAGCCACGGCAACGCCACCATCTGATTCTAAGTAAGCCCGCTTACCTATGGGGGGAACCAGTTTCGGTGCTAACCGCTGTAACGGCTGACCCGCCCAATTTGGATCCTTGGCAGCTTCTATCAATCCGTCATTATCGACCACCAGTACTTGGCGTACTTCTGAAGGCGCGGCCAGTAGTTGAATAACCGCTTGCAGATTCTGTTGTCCTACTCCCTTCATCAGCGTAGGAGTTTCTTCTATGGTCTGCACCAGGCCTGCAGCCTGTTCTGCAACTCGGTTCAGGTAACTCGACTGAATGCGACTCTGTTCAATCAGCAAAGCACTTCCCTGAACAACAAATAACCCTATAAATAATACAGGTAAGAACGCAGAAAGTAGCTGCGCCCGAAGGGTGCGGATGGAGCTAGCGGCCATCGCTTTAGGGGAAGGGGAGTCTGTCATCAGAAGCGCAGCTTCATTCCGGCATCTTTAAAAAAGACCACATTCCTTTCCAGGTCAGCCCGTATTAATGGGTGATTCTCCAACCAATCATCGGGAAAAGTGAGACGGACCGCTAGTTTATCCAGCTTAAAGCGGATGGCTACATCAGGAAGGGGCTCAGGGGGACGGCTACGATGAAGCAAAGCAGCAATCCGCAGAATAACCGCCAACCGCCAGGCGATGAATTCTAATCCTTCTGGCAACATCGTAAATGCCCGCTTGGGGAAACGCTGGCGATGGCCACGAATGATAGCGGCGAGAAACTGTTGTTCTTGGTGGGAAAAACCGGGCATGTCGGAATTGGCTATCAGATAGGCACCGTGTTTGTGGTAGCCGGAGTGAGCAATGGCCAGCCCCAATTCGTGAAGTAATGTTGCCCAACTTAGCATATTGCGATGTTCATCTTGAGGCAGGCGGCAACTATCCTGTACCTGATCCAGTAACTGCAGCGCAGTACGCAATATCCGCCGGGCGTGGGCTAAGTCCACGTGGTAGCGGCGTACCAATTGACGAATAGTCCGATCTCGTACATCTTCATCCAGTAGTCGACCCAAGTGGTCGTAGAGCAATCCCTCTCGCAACGCACCATCCGACACCGCTAACTGCCCAATCTCCAGACTTTCAAAGGATGCCAGCAAAATAGCTAACCCTCCGGGCAACACAGCTACTCGCTCAGGACGTAATCCAGGCAGGGATAAATGATCCAACCGCCCCGCAGCTAACAAAGCTCGACGTAATTCGTGCAATCCTTGCAGAGTGATGCCGTCGTTGGACCAATGATTCGCACGAAGAATTTCCGCAATGGCCCCTACCGTACCCGATGAACCTACTGCTGTTAACCAACCGATGGCTCGGTAACGGGGACGAATGGCTAACAATTCCAGGGCAGCGGCTGTTTCCGCTGCCCGTTGGTTGGCTTGGTTCAACTCCCCATTACGAAAAAAACGCTGAGAATAGCTAACGCATCCCATGGTGAGACTTTCTCGATGATAGGGCTCAAACCCTTCACCGATAATGTACTCCGTGCTTCCGCCACCAATATCAATGACTAGTCGATTGCCCGCATGGTCTGGTGAACTATGGGAAACTCCCAAATAGATAAGCCGAGCCTCCTCTCGCCCAGCGATAATCTCGATGGGATGACCCAGTGCTTCCCGTGCATCCCGGAGAAAACTGGCGGCATTCTGGGCTTTCCGCAGGGTGTTGGTCCCTACTGCCCGTACCGAACCCGGGGGCATTCCCCGTAGTCGTTCGCCAAAACGCTGCAAACAAGCAATTCCCCGAGCTTGAGCTTCCGGGGTGAGATAGCCTGTTTCATCCAATCCCCTGGCCAGTTGCACCATTTCTCGCATCCGATCCAGTGTGTGCAGTCCCCCTTCCACCGCCCGAGCAATAATCATGTGGAAACTATTGGATCCTAAATCGACAGCCGCCACAGTCTTGGGGGCAGAAGGACGCTCCATGATTTGACTCCGCTAACGTTTGGATGGTTAGGCTAGCACAGGAGAACAGCTGCCGCTCTTTAGCCGGGGGGAACAGGCCCTTCCAGCAGCAAACTATGGCCAGTCATGGTTGCTGGCTGAGGTAAACCCAGCAACTTCAGAAGAGTAGGAGCGACAGCAGACAAACCTGCACCGATGGATAGACGCCAGGGCACTTCATCTATCACCAAACACGGTACCGGATAAAGAGTATGTTGGGTGTGGGGCTCTCCCGTTACCGGATCTACCATTTCGTCGCAGTTACCGTGGTCCGCTGTTAACAGCACAGAGTAACCATGACTCACCGCTGCATCCAATACCCGGCCTACAGCTTCATCCAGCGCTTCTACTGCCTTGATAACCGCTTCCCGCACAGCGGTATGGCCCACCATATCGCCGTTGGCAAAATTAACCGCTAGGAAACCATATTGGCGGCTTGCCAAGGCAGTCACCACGGCGTCAGCTACTTCAGGGGCACTCATCTCCGGTTTGAGGTCGTAGGTGGCTACCGTGGGAGAAGGAATCATAAGCCGGTCTTCTCCTGGGTAAGGAGCCTCTAGACCACCATTGAAGAAGAAAGTGACATGGGCATATTTCTCGGTTTCAGCGCAATGGAATTGCCGTAATCCAGCCCGACTGATTTCTGTCGCTAGGGTGGTAGTTACTTCCTCTTGGGTAAATGCTACCGGTAAACCATACTGGGGGTCGTATTCCATAAAAGTAGTAACCCGAACAGGGACAAAATCTCCACCCCGATCAAAACCAGTAAAATCAGCTATAGCGAGGGCCACCGTAAGTTGGCGTGGGCGATCGTTGCGGAAATTAAAGAAGACAACTTCATCCCCAGGAGAAATAGGCTGTAAGCCAGCGATAACGGTGGGACGAATGAATTCATCGTTCTCTCCCTGTTGGTAGGCTGTAGTAATGGCTTCTTGAGCTGTTTCCGCTTGGCGACCCTGTCCTCGAACCATGGCTAACCAAGCTTCTTGGGTGCGCTCCCAACGCTTATCTCGATCCATTGCGTAATAACGGCCACTTACTAAACCAATGTGCCCACCGGCTTGAGTAAGAGCCTCCTCAAGAGCAGGCAGCCAAGTTAAAGCGGAACGGGGAGGGGTATCTCGGCCATCTGTAATTAAGTGAACTTGGGGGTGGGTACCACGCTGCTGACACAAGGTAATAAGGGCTAGAAGATGGTTAATATGGGAGTGAACACCTCCATCAGAGACCAAGCCAATAAGGTGCAAGGGACGTCCTATTTGCTTAGCCCGATCAGCAGCAGCGATTAACGCTGGATTGTGAAAGAAACTCCGATCTTCAATCCCATCGTCAATGCGCACCAAACTCTGACGAAGTATGCAACCTGATCCTAAGGTGAGATGCCCGACTTCTGAATTGCCCATCTGACCATCGGGTAGTCCCACTGCTCGCCCGGAAGCCTGGAGTGTGGTGTGGGGGTAATGGGCAAAATATTCGTCCAAACGGGGCGTACGAGCTAATGCCACCCCGTTATGGGCGCGGCTGGGATTGACACCAAAACCGTCTAGGATGACTAACAAGGTCGGGCGACGAGGAGGAGTAGCGGTAAAATCAGACATGTAGGCTTCCACAAAGGGCAGGGGATGGCGGAGCGCAATATAGCAAATAGCCGCCACAACGCTGGATAACAACAACGGTAGGTTTACGAGGAGGTAGTGATTATGAGCGAAACAACGACAGAAACGGCAGGAGAAACATGGCTACAGATTAAGGGGGATCCCTCAGTTCGAGCCTTTGTTTTTCAACAAACCCGCCACAGCAGCCTGTTCGATCAACGCATTGATGCGCTTTTGCCTGTGGTGACAGATTTACTGTGTATGCGTGGCGTATTTCACGCAAAAATCCACTTCTCTAGCAATCAGCTCACCTGCTGGTTCTACAACGATCCCTATCGTTACCAAGTTTATGTGGGCGCTGAGGTCTTCGCACCCGACTTTCTGGAGCAGTTAGAACAAGTAGTGACTATTGAACGACCTATCATCCCTAATGAAGCAGTACCCCGTATTTTGCTGGAATTTCGCCGACTCCGTTTAGGGGATCCCGCTATCTATCTACGTAATGCTTCCATCAATCGAATTAACGGGCGGATGGGCATGAGCTTCTCTTGTGATGGTAGCCACTACATCCCTTATGACCAGTTTTTTACCACGGTAGAGCAATTTCGTTGAAGAGTTGCCCTCTAATAGGGGGCTTAGATAGTGAGTCAATATTGATCTAGAGCAATAATTAAAAAATAAGGGAAAATACAGACTAATCAATTTATATGGCCTGAAGCTTCCCTGGTGGACACAATTTCTCCAGAGTAGCGATTTCACCAAGCGGGTTAATGGGTCAAGGGGGGAACTTTATAATTAATTTGCAAAGTCATGAATCTCTCTATTAGAATGATAGCCAGTTGTTTAATTGCTCAACTGTAACCATGAGGAAACCAAACCGATGAATATTGAACTGGACACGCTGTCGATTGACGAATTGCAAGACATAAGCAAGCGTCTTGATCGGGAGCTCAAGTCTCGGCAGAGTCGCGAAAAGAAGGCTGCCAACAAGGAACAAGTAGAACGTCGTCGTCAGGTGTTGAGACAAATTCGTGAGTTGGCGACAGCCCATGGGTTGAGTGTAGAAGAAGTGCTAAAGAATCGCGGTCGTAGTCCGACAGGAGAGCGGGCATTGGGAAGTAAGTCGCCTCCCAAGTATCGGAATCCGCAAAATGAAGATCAGACTTGGACTGGAAAGGGACGCAAGCCCGGTTGGGTTTTAGCCGCTCTTAACCAGGGACAGAAATTGGAAGATATGGCTATCTCCGAATAAGTTTTGTTCCGCCTGTATTAGTTAGGCCTCCACCACCGACTGGGTTTTCGGATCCAGTCGGTGGTGTGCTTTGTGGCTCCCATTTTGTTGTTTCACCTTTTTCCGTTGGTGTCAGCGATGGATTATTTACCAGTATTCATGAATGTTAAGGAGCGCCTCTGCCTAGTGGTGGGAGGTGGCGAAGTAGCTGCACGCAAAATTGCTTTGCTAATGCAGTGTGGGGCGCAGGTTCAGGTAGTAGCGCCGATGTTATGCCAAGAAGTCGCCGTTTGGCATCAACAAAACCAGTTAAATTGGCGAGAAGGGCAGTTTGTCGCAGAAGATTTAACCGGAGCGGTACTGGTTATCGCGGCTACCGACCAATTAGCGGTTAATCGCCAGATTTCTCAGCTAGCCCATCAAGCCCGTATCCCAGTGAATGTGGTGGATAGTCCAGACTTATGTAGTTTCACTGTACCTTCCATCATCGATCGCTCTCCCCTTATGGTGGCAGTATCCACCGGAGGATCATCACCGGTCCTAGCTCGGTTATTACGAGCACGCCTGGAAACTCTGATTCCAGCTGCCTACGGCCAATTAGCTAATTTATCATCCCGTTTCCGGGACAAGGTAAAAGCCCGTTTCGCCACGGTACCGGAGCGGCGTCGTTTTTGGGAAAAGGTATTGAGTGGTCCTATTGCTGAATTAGTGTACTCAGGACAAGAACAAGCCGCTGTATCTGCATTAGACAAAGCCCTAGCAGGTCAGGGATTCCCCGCTAGTGGTGAAGTTTATCTAGTGGGAGGGGGGCCAGGTGATCCCGATTTGCTCACCTTTCGTGCCCTTCGCCTTATGCAGCAGGCCGATGTAGTGGTCTACGACCGCTTGGTGTCTCAGGGGGTATTGGATTTAGTACGACGGGACGCAGAACGTTACTACGTTGGTAAAGAGCGCAACAACCACGCTGTACCCCAGGAAGGCATCAATCAGATGCTCGTTCGCTTGGCCCGGGAGGGTAAGCGGGTGCTGCGGCTAAAGGGAGGAGACCCCTTCATCTTTGGTCGAGGCGGGGAGGAGATTGAAACTTTGGCGGCTGAAGGGATCCCATTCCAGGTAGTGCCAGGAATTACCGCTGCCAGTGGTTGTGCTTCCTATGCCGGTATCCCTTTGACTCACCGCGATTATTCCCAATCCTGCGTTTTTGTCACCGGTCACACCAAGGATGGACAGATAACCCTGAACTGGGATGCCCTGGTTCAACCTCAACAGACGGTGGTCTTCTACATGGGGCTAACTGCATTACCCTACTTGTCAGAGGCTCTCATTGCCCATGGTTTACCGGGAGATACCCCAGCGGCGCTAGTACAACAAGGCACCACGACTAACCAGCAGGTTTATGTGGCGACCATCGCCACTTTGCCAGCGCTGCTGGAAAATCACCCTATCCAGCCTCCCACTCTGATTATTGTAGGTCATGTTGTCAGCTTGCGGGAAAAACTGGCCTGGTTCCAACCTGGCGGTGGAGAAGACAGGAGCCAACTAGCCAACAACGAGCGCTGTCTTCCCTTGACAACGCCCCCTGAAAGCTAAATCTCCGGCTGGTTTGGGTTGAAATGGCGATCAGCCTCGTCAGGATCGAGGGGCTGGTCCAGCCCATCCACCAGAGGCAATTCTGCGTCACTCCAGCCCCGCAGTCCCAGTCGTAAAGACCGTACGTCCTGATAGCCCAACCACTGCATGATTTGCGTTACTAGCACACTACGATAGCCAGAGCGACAAATCACCACGACTTTTTGTTCGCGAGCATCTGCCAGGACTGGTAGGGTTTCGTCGTAGCCGTATTCGCTGGCTTGTTCCACAATTCCTCGAGGAACATTGAGGGAGCCAGCAATACGCAGTACCTGAAATTCGTAGGGCTCCCTTACGTCCAATAATAATAATCCTGGATTTTTTTCCTGTTCTGCCGCCAGATCCCAAGGCATCACTTCACGAATCTGGCGCCTGACTTCCTCGACGATTTCCATGTAACGCTTCACGACAAAGACCTCTCAAAAGCAAAAAACGGGATCTTCTTTAGCCTACAAGCCCTAGAGTGTTAGCTCTAAGTGACGGCACAAACCTTGTTCCACTGCAATTACTGCCGCTTCTACCCGAGAATGAACCCCTAGCTTACGCAAAATAGCTTTGACATGGAGCTTCACTGTGCCGTCAGAAATGCCCAGCTCGCGACCAATGACTTTGTTGCTTTGGCCATCGGCGAGATGACGGAGGATTTGTTGTTCCCGTGGTGTGAGTTCCCCTAGAGGTGGTTGCTGACGATTAGTAAGGGTATCAGTACCCCGTACAACCCGCGCCAGTACGCCGGCTAGATCAGGCGCCACAACCGTATCTCCCGCCACGATTTCTCGCAAAGCACTAACCAGCTCATCAGGCTCCATATCTTTCAGCAGGTAGCCGTTCGCGCCACTGCGCAGAGTTTCCACTAAATCTTGCTCATCCCGACTGGTGGTTAGCATTACCACTGGCAGAGTGGGTTGATGGCGGCGGAGTAATTTCAAAACTTCTCCGCCCTCCATATGGGGCATCCGCATATCCAACAGCACCACATCCGGGTGTAGGTTACCGGCTAATCGGAGCCCCTCTTCACCGTTTCCAACGGAGCCTACTACTTGAATGGATCGCCGCTCCAACAGACTCTCTAAGCCAGCGCGAAATAGAGCGTGATCGTCAATTAACAGCACACGCATGGCTCTGCTACCCCTTTCCGTAGTAGCCCACCACCGGGGTGGTATTGAGGGGGAAACAAATCAGCTCCACCCGAGTACCTTCCCCTGGCTCGCTTTCCACCCGCAGCGTACCGCCTAGGCGGCGAGCCCGCTCCTGCATGATAGAAAGCCCTACTTGTTCTCCCGGCAGTGGATCCCGTTGGCTTCCCACTAACCCTTGACCGTCATCCTCTACCAGAATTCGATAGGACCCATCCTGCTCGCAACGGAGTAATAACCTTACGGTGTGGGCTTCGCTATGTTTGCGAATATTGGTCATTGATTCTTGCACAATGTGCAAAATCCTGTCTCTTATACACATCTGACGCTGCCGACGATACTCCTTGTGTA
>CAWUNB010000073.1:0-8908 GCA_963923745.1 uncultured Thiotrichales bacterium | reverse complement strand
ATCCTCTCTGGTCTCGTGGGCTCGGAGATGTGTATAAGAGACAGGTTACAGATGCACGCCAATCACCGGGATGAGATTAAAGAAGTTCGCGCTGGAGATATCGCTGCTGCCGTAGGTCTTAAAGATGTCACTACCGGTGATACGCTGTCCGATATGGATAAGATTATTACGTTAGAGCGGATGGAATTCCCGGATCCTGTTATTTCAGTAGCGGTGGAACCAAAGACAAAGGCTGACCAGGAGAAGATGGGTATCGCCCTTTCTAAGTTAGCTGCTGAAGATCCTTCTTTCCGCGTTCGTACCGATGAAGAATCTGGTCAGACGATTATTTCTGGAATGGGTGAATTGCATCTGGAAATTATTGTTGATCGAATGAAGCGTGAGTTTAGTGTCGAGTGTAACGTAGGCGCTCCTCAAGTGGCCTATCGTGAAACCATTCGTAAAGCAGTTGAACAAGAGGGTAAATTTGTTCGTCAATCTGGTGGTCGCGGTCAGTACGGTCACGTTTGGCTGAAGATAGAGCCGAGAGAACCGGGAACTGGCTATGAATTTGTTAATGGTATTGTGGGTGGTGTTGTTCCACGGGAATACATTCCCGCTGTTGATAAGGGAATTCAGGAACAAATGCAGAATGGTGTCATCGCCGGCTTCCCTGTAGTGGATGTCAAGGTGACCTTATTTGATGGTTCCTATCATGATGTAGATTCAAGCGAAATGGCTTTCAAAATTGCTGGCTCCATGGGCTTCAAGGAAGGTGCGAAGAAGGCTAGCCCTGCGTTGCTAGAGCCCATCATGAAAGTAGAGGTTGTAACACCAGAAGAATATATGGGCGATGTTATGGGGGATATTAGTCGAAGGCGAGGAATTCTGCAGGGTATGGAGGATTCTCCTGCCGGTAAGATCATTCGCGCTGAAGTACCCCTCGCTGAAATGTTTGGTTACGCGACTGACCTTCGTTCTGCTACCCAAGGTCGAGCTACCTATACAATGGAGTTTTGTAAATATACTGAAGCACCTAATAACATTGCTGAGGCAGTTATCAAGAAGAAGTCTGCTCAGTAAAATTGGTTTTATTTAGTTTTTAGGTGTCGGTGGTTGAATTTTGCTGTCGACGTGATTTTTGGTTTCCCAGTGTTGAGATTTGGCCAAGAGGTAAGCAAGCGTGTCTAAGGAGAAATTCCAGCGTACTAAACCCCACCTGAACGTTGGCACGATTGGCCACGTCGATCACGGTAAGACCACTTTAACTGCTGCTATGACTAAGGTGTTGGCAGAGAAGTTTGGCGGGGAATTCAAAGCGTACGACCAGATCGACGCCGCTCCTGAAGAGCGAGCTCGCGGTATTACTATTGCTACTGCCCATGTGGAGTACCAGTCTGCCAAGCGCCACTATGCTCACGTAGATTGCCCTGGGCATGCCGATTATGTGAAAAACATGATTACCGGTGCAGCTCAGATGGATGGAGCTATTTTGGTGGTGTCGGCGGCTGATGGCCCCATGCCCCAGACGCGAGAGCACATTTTGCTGGCTCGTCAGGTGGGCGTGCCTTACATCGTGGTCTACTTGAATAAAGCAGACATGGTGGATGACGCCGAGTTGTTGGAGCTGGTGGAGATGGAAGTTCGGGAATTGCTGGATAAGTACCAATTTCCCGGAGACAACACGCCCATCGTCATTGGGTCGGCTCTGAAGGCGTTGGAAGGGGATAAGAGTGACTTAGGGATGGGTTCCATCTTCAAGCTGGTGGAAGCGATGGATGCCTATTTTCCCCAGCCTGAGCGAGCTGTGGATAAACCTTTCCTGATGCCCATTGAGGATGTGTTCTCCATTTCTGGTCGCGGTACAGTGGTGACTGGTCGTATTGAGCGCGGTTTGGTCAAAGTAGGTGATGAGGTTGAAATCGTAGGTATTCGCGCCACAACTAAGACGACCTGCACCGGCGTGGAAATGTTCCGCAAATTGCTGGATCAGGGAGAAGCGGGCGATAACGTGGGTGTACTGCTGCGTGGTACTAAGCGGGATGATGTGGAGCGGGGGCAGGTTTTGGCTAAACCCGGTAGTATCACTCCTCATACTAAGTTCGTCGCAGAGGTGTACGTGTTGTCGAAGGAAGAAGGCGGGCGCCATACCCCGTTCTTTAAGGGCTATCGTCCTCAGTTTTATTTTCGTACTACGGACGTGACCGGCTCCATCGATTTGCCGGAGGGAGTAGAGATGGTCATGCCGGGGGATAATATCCAAATGGCGGTGGCGCTTATTTCTCCCATCGCGATGGAGGATGGGTTGCGATTTGCCATTCGTGAAGGCGGACGCACGGTGGGTGCCGGCGTTGTGGCCAAGATCATTGAGTAATTACTATGGCCAATCAAAGAATTCGTATTCGTCTTAAAGGTTTCGACCACCGTCTTATCGATCAGTCTGCTAAGGAGATCGTGGAAACGGCTCGTCGTACAGGTGCTCAGGTAAAGGGGCCTATTCCCTTACCTACAAAGAAAGAGCGTTTTACTGTGTTGGTTTCCCCCCATGTGGATAAGGATGCTCGGGACCAATACGAGATCAGGACCCATAAGCGATTAATGGATATCGTGGATCCTACGGATAAAACGGTGGATGCTTTGATGAAGTTGAACTTAGCTGCCGGCGTTGATGTGCAGATTAAGTTGACTTGATAAGTTTTAGCAGCACTGATCAATCGAAATCGGTGCGTTGAGAGGAATAAAAATGACTATTGGTGTGGTTGGCCGCAAGGCTGGAATGACGCGGGTATTTAAGGAAGATGGGACTTCTATACCTGTCACTGTGATACACGTTGAACCAAATCGTGTCACTCAAGTTAAGACTTTGGACGCTGATGGCTATCGTGCTATTCAGATTACAACGGGTAGTCGTCGTCCTTCCCGAGTGAATAAAGCTGCAGCGGGGCATTTTGCTAAAGCTGGGGTGGAAGCGGGCCGAGGGCTTTGGGAGTTTTCTTTAGCAGAAAATGAAGGCTCTGATTTAGTTTTAGGTTCAGAGTTAAGTGTGAGTTTGTTTCAACCCGGTCAAATTGTTGATGTCTCCGGAGTTAGTATAGGTAAAGGTTTCGCTGGGACAATTAAGCGTCACCATTTCACTATGGGGGATGCAACTCACGGTAATTCCTTGTCTCATCGAGCTCCTGGTTCTATTGGTATGCGTCAAACTCCAGGTCGTGTGTTCAAGGGAAAGAAAATGGCCGGCCACTTGGGTGCTGTTCAGTGCACTATTCAGAATCTGGTGGTAGTCAGAGTTGATGCTGAGCGTAATCTCTTGTTGGTTAGGGGAGGCGTTCCAGGTTCCGAGGGCGGTGATGTTGTGGTGCGCCCTGCTTCCAAAGCGCAGCGTTAAGGGGAAACGCCATGGAGCTTAAATTACAGACTGCTCAGGGGACTGCTTCGTCAGCGGTGGATGTGTCGGACGGAGTTTTTGCCGTTCCTTTCAATGAGCCCCTCATTCATCAGGTGGTTACGGCTTATTTGGCGGCTGCTCGGGCGGGGACTAAGGCTCAGAAAACCCGTGCTGAAGTCAGTGGCGGCGGAAAAAAACCTTGGCGTCAGAAAGGGACGGGCCGTGCTCGTGCTGGGACGACCCGTGGTCCTATCTGGCGTGGTGGTGGTAGGACTTTTGCTGCTCGACCTCAAGATCATGAACAGAAAGTGAATCGGAAGATGTACCGTGGTGCCATGCGGTCCATTCTCTCCGAACTTATTCGCCAAGATCGTTTGATCGTTGTGGATGATATTAAAGCTGAAACGCCAAAAACTCGGGAGTTGGTCGCTTCTCTCAAGGGATTCGGCTTGGATGATGTGTTAATCGTGTTGGAAAGCCTCACAGAAAATATGTACCTTGCTTCCCGCAATTTGCATTGGGTTGGGTTAGTGGAAGCCGCGACGGTAGACCCGGTGAGTTTGGTGGGTTTTGAGAAAATTCTTATCACCGTCGGAGCGGTTCGGCAGATTGAGGAGAGATTGGTATGAATCAGGAACGCCTATTGAAGATTTTGCTCGCTCCTCACTCTACTGAGAAAGTTACTCGGTTAGGGGAGACGGCTCGTCAGGTCGCTTTTAAAGTACTCCCTGATGCTAGTAAGCCGGAGATAAAGAGCGCAGTGGAGTTCCTGTTCAATGTAAAGGTTGATTCTGTTCAGGTAGCTAACGTCAAGGGCAAGGTTAAGCGATTTGGACGCATGTTAGGACGGCGTCGGGATTGGAAAAAAGCCTACGTTACGTTGCAATCTGGGTCAGAAATTGACTTCACCTCTAATCAATAGTCTCTGTTGAACTGAAGGGTTCAGAGAAATGGCAATCGTAAAGGCTAAGCCGACATCACCTGGACGCCGTTTTGTGGTTCAGGTTGTTAATGAAGAGCTGCACAAAGGTAAACCTTTTGCCGGGTTGGTTGAGCGGCAGGTGCGCGGAGGGGGCCGAAATAATCAGGGCCGTATTACTCAGCGCCATCAAGGTGGAGGCCACAAGCAGCATTATCGCGTTATTGATTTCAAACGGGGTAAAGAAGGTATTCCGGGCCAAGTAGAGCGCTTGGAGTACGACCCCAATCGTAGTGCAAATATCGCTTTGATTCTTTATCCCGACGGTGAGCGTCGTTATATCGTAGCCCCTAAGGGGATGACGGTAGGGGATGAGGTGATGTCTGGAAGCGATGCGCCAATTAAGCCAGGGAATTGCTTACCGTTGAGAAATATTCCGGTAGGTTCTTTGGCCCATTGCGTGGAGTTGAAGCCGGGAAAAGGAGCTCAGCTCGCTCGCAGTGCAGGGACTTCGGTTCAGATTATTGCTCGGGAAGGTATGCACGTTACCCTACGGTTGCGTTCTGGAGAGATGCGGAAAGTCTTGGCGGATTGTCGTGCAACCGTCGGAGAAGTTGGTAACGAAGAGCATTCGTTGCGTTCTTTGGGCAAGGCCGGTGCCAAGCGTTGGCGTGGTGTTCGTCCTACGGTACGTGGTGTGGCGATGAATCCTGTTGACCATCCTCATGGGGGTGGTGAGGGAAGGACTTCAGGCGGACGCCATCCTGTAAGTCCATGGGGACAGCCGACTAAGGGTCACAAGACTCGCAAGAACAAGCGCACGGCCAAAATGATTGTGCGTGATCGGCGCCAGAAATAGAACGAGACTTCGTAGTTAGGGGCTCCGCGTTAATTTCGCAGTGGTGGGCGATGATAGCGGATACCGCCAAGATGAGGATTTAGTAACGTGCCACGCTCGATAAAGAAAGGGCCATTTGTTGATTTACATCTGGCCAAAAAGGTTGAGGAAGCCAGTGCTTCTGGCAGCAAGAGACCGGTGAAAACTTGGTCTAGGCGTTCGATGGTAATTCCGGATATGATCGGTCTGACTATCGCTATTCATAATGGTCGCCAGCATGTTCCTGTGATGATTACGGAGAACATGATTGGGCACAAATTGGGTGAGTTTGCTGCGACTCGGACTTTTAAAGGGCACGCAGCGGACAAAAAGGCCAAGAAGAAATAACGGAGTTATCGATGGCCAGATCTGAAGCTACGTTGCGGTATGCCCGTGTATCAGCCCAGAAATGTCGTTTGGTCGCGGATTTGGTGCGGGGGTTACCAGTTGGTCGTGCCCTTAATGTGCTAGCCTTCACCAATAAAAAGGCAGCCGGCATCGTAAAAAAAGTATTGGAGTCAGCGATTGCCAATGCTGAGCACAATGCAGGGGCTGATGTAGATGAACTCCGGGTGTCAGGGATTTGGGTTAATGAGGGACCGACAGCCAAGCGGATGCATGCCAGAGCCAAGGGCCGTGGATCCCGGATCCTGAAAAGGACGAGTCACATTACTGTGACCGTCGCCGAGCAGTAGACGAGGGGCACCATGGGACAAAAAGTACATCCAACAGGTATTCGTCTTGGCATTATTCGTGATTGGAATGCTAAGTGGTATGCGAGTAGTAAAGAATTTCCCGATTATCTCAATGTAGATCTTCAGGTTCGTGAATATCTGCGGAAGAAACTGGCCGCAGCGTCGGTCAGTCGGGTGCATATTGAGCGCCCTGCCCGCAATGCTCATATTACCGTTCATACGGCACGGCCAGGTATAGTTATTGGGAAGAAGGGTGAGGATATCGAAGCATTACGTAGGGAATTGGCAAACAAAATGGGAATGCCAGTGCGAGTTTCTATTGAGGAGATTCGTAAACCCGAATTGGACGCCCAGCTGGTGGCAGAGAGCATCGCTCAGCAATTAGAAAAGCGCATTATGTTCCGTCGGGCTATGAAACGGGCGGTTACTAATGCCATGCGTATCGGTGGCCAGGGGATAAAGGTCCGAATTTCTGGTCGCTTGAATGGTGCTGAGATTGCCAGAAGTGAGTGGTATCGGGAAGGTCGAGTGCCTCTTCATACTTTTAGAGCCGATGTGGATTATGGTCTTGCTGAAGCTCGGACTACCTATGGAATTATTGGAGTCAAGGTTTGGATCTTTAAGGGAGAGATATTAGGTGGTCGTGAGGCAGTTGATGCAGCTCATGGCGAAAAGCAGTCTGTACCGGCGTCCCGCTAAAAAGGGGTTGTTCAGATGTTGCAACCAAAAAGAACGAAGTTTCGTAAGCAGCACAAATTGCGCAATCGCGGTCTTGCTACAAGCGGGAATGCTGTGAGTTTTGGTGCTTTCGGCTTGAAATCTCTGGCCACGGGTCAGTTGACTTCTCGACAGATTGAAGCTGCTCGGCGTGCTATTAGTCGCCATGTTAAGCGTGGCGGTCGGTTATGGATTCGGGTTTTTCCAGATAAGCCAATATCCAAGAAGCCTCTTGAAGTGCGTATGGGAAATGGTAAGGGTGCGGTTGAGTATTGGGTGGCCCAGATTCAGCCAGGCCGGATGTTGTACGAAATGGAAGGAGTGACAGAAGATGTTGCTCGGCAAGCGTTTCGGTTAGCAGCGGCTAAGTTGCCAGTTCAGACCACTTTTGTGGCACGCACGGTGATGTGATGAAAGCGATTGAGATGCGTAGCAAAACTAAGGAGCAGCTTAACGATGAGCTGCTTGCTTTGTTACGAGAGCAATTTAATTTGCGTATGCAGCGTGCGACAGGACAGCTCGCTAATAACAGTCAGCTTAGTCTCGTGCGTCGCAGTATTGCGCGAGTTAAGACAGTGTTAAATGAAATGCAAAGAGTGGTCTGATGACTATGAGCGATACAGCCGAAAATAAAGTGAAGCGTGTGGTTGTTGGACGGGTTGTCAGTAATAAAGCGAACAAAACCATCACGGTTTTGGTGGAACGTCAGGTTAAACACCCTCTTTATCAGAAATACATGCGTCGGAGCACTAAGTATCATGCCCATGACGAAGGTAATTTGTGCAAGGAAGGCGATTTAGTTTCTATTCAGCCTTGTCGTCCGCAATCTAAAACTAAGAGCTGGATGCTAGTAGAGGTCTTGGAAAGCGCTCGAGAGGTGTAGGCTGGGTGTCATAGGGGAAGTTTGTGGGGGGAGGGAGCCCTTGTGGATTTTTTTTTGCATTGATATACTGCCGAGCTTTCGCGGTTGGCGTGTTGCATGGGATGGTCGGTAGTCGGAGATTAAAAGATGATTCAGATGCAAAGCACGTTAGATGCAGCGGACAACAGCGGTGCTCGCAAGTTGATGTGCATCAAGGTTTTGGGTGGCTCTAAGCGTCGCTACGCTGGAGTAGGAGACGTTATTAAAGTAAGCATCAAGGAAGCTATTCCCCGGGGGAAGGTTAAGAAGGGGGATGTCTACAATGCGGTTGTGGTGCGGACCCGAAAGGGTGTTCGTCGCCCCGACGGTTCGCTGGTGCGCTTTGATGGTAATGCCGCCGTGTTGTTGAATAATCAGTTGCAACCCATCGGCACTCGTATCTTTGGCCCGGTTACCCGTGAATTGCGTGGTGAGCGGTTTATGAAGATTATCTCTTTGGCTCCTGAAGTGCTCTAATTGGGGTTTTTGGGATGAAAAAAATTAGAAAAGGTGATGAAGTAGTTATCCTGACGGGCCGGGACAAAGGATCGCGCGGTCGAGTGAGTCTGGTTTTGCCAGATAAAGATCGGGTCTTGGTGGAAAATGTCAATGTGGTAAAGCGCCACATTCGGCCAAATCCGGCGAAGAATATCGCGGGTGGTATCGTCGATAAAGAAATGCCCATTCATGTATCCAATGTGGCTATCTTTAATAGTTCTACTTCTCGGCCGGATAAAGTAGGAATAAGGACTTTGGAAGACGGTCGTAAAGTACGATTTTTCAAGTCTACTAATGAAGTAATAGATACCTAATAGGTGAGACTGACATGGCGCGACTTCAGGATTACTACCGTCAGTCGGTGGTGCCTCAGTTGGTGGAAAAGTTTGGCTATCATACGGTGATGCAGGTTCCCCGTATTGTGAAGGTGACCCTCAATATGGGTGTGGGGGAAGCCGTTTCTGACAAGAAGGTTTTGGAATTTGCGGTTTCAGATTTGATAAAAATTTCTGGTCAGAAGCCGGTGGTTACCAAAGCACGTAAATCTATTGCAGGATTTAAAATTCGTGAAGGGTGGCCTATCGGTTGCAAAGTTACTTTGCGTCGTGAGCGGATGTATGAATTTATTGATCGCTTGGTGACGGTTGCTATACCTCGGATTCGAGATTTCCGTGGGATTAGCCCTCGCTCTTTTGATGGTCGAGGAAATTATAGTTTGGGTATCAAAGAACAGATTATTTTTCCAGAGATTGATTACGACAAAGTGGACCAGTTGCGTGGATTAGACGTTACTATAACGACTACTGCTCGTACTGACGAAGAAGGTCGCGCTTTGTTGTCAGCTTTTAAGTTTCCATTCAGGAGCTGATTGCTGTGGCAAAATTAAGCATGAAAAATAGAGAAGTTCGTCGTGCGGCTCTCGTAAAAAAGTACA
>CAWUNB010000072.1:0-9057 GCA_963923745.1 uncultured Thiotrichales bacterium | reverse complement strand
ACAACAGACACAGCTCCACTACGGATAACTTGGCAGTAAAGCGCAGCATCACCAGGGACGCGCCCACTACAGAAAACAGATTGAAGGCTAGTCGTAAAGGCGTGGAGTTATTGGAATCAACATCAGGGGCTAATCCCCCCACCGTGCCTAGGGCGAAATACAGCCCAAACTCCCCAGGCGTCGCTAATCCGGTAACCAACAAGCTGGTGGCAGCCAGGCCGCTGGCAGCCAGGGCAGTAACGAAATGGACAGCAAAATTGGCCAAACAGACTATCCCAGAGCGGCACGGGGGGAAGGGGGCGGCCTAGCAACGAGCCGCCGCTCCTCGAGAACTAGCTTTCTTGAGCTGCAATTTCCTGGTGAACCTTTGCCATATCCAATTTTTTAGCCTGGGTAATCAGCTCTTCCAGGGCGGATTCCGGCAGGGCACCCGCTTCGGAATAGAGAATAACTTTTTCCCGAAACACCATCAGCGTGGGAATAGAGCGAATATTGAAATGACCGGCCAATTCTTGCTCGTCTTGGGTATTTACCTTAGCAAACAAAATATCTGGGTGGTTTTCTGCCACCTTTTCGAATAGCGGCTTGAAAGAACGGCATGGGCCGCACCAGGGTGCCCAGAAATCGATGATGACAAAATCGTGTTCCTGCATAACCTGATCAAAGTTGGCACCGGTTAAATCGACAGTCGCCATAACAACAGTACTCCATTCAGTTAGTTGCAGTTAGAAATAGTGGGGAACGGCAGAACGCCCCCCACTTGAGGAAAAGCTAGCTTACCCCAGCAAAAATAGCATCGCGGATTTCCTCCACTTTGCCGAGACCAGGTACCTTGACGTAGCTGGGGGCACCCCCCTGTCCACTAGCGGCCCAATTGGAGTAGTAGGCTACTAGGGGTTCTGTTTGGGCATGATACACATCCAGCCGCTTTTTCACCGTCTCTTCCTGATCGTCATCCCGTTGAATGAGATCTTCACCAGTGACGTCGTCCTTACCCTGTTGCTTAGGGGGATTAAACAAGACATGGTAGGTACGGCCAGAGGCTAGGTGCACCCGCCGTCCGCTCATGCGCCGAATGATCTCTCCGTCGGGAACATCAATCTCCACAACGTAATCAATTGCTACCCCGGCCTCCCGCATGGCTTCAGCTTGAGGAATAGTACGGGGAAAACCGTCAAACAAAAAACCAGCCTGACAGTCAGGTTGAGTGATGCGGTCTTTCACCAAACCGATAATGACTTGATCCGGTACCAATCCCCCAGCATCCATAATTTTTTTGGCTTCCAACCCCAACGGAGTGCCAGCTTTGACGGCTGCTCGCAACATATCCCCGGTAGATATTTGGGGAATTCCGAACTTTTCTTTGATGTAATTGGCCTGGGTCCCTTTACCGGCCCCTGGGCCACCTAACAAAATCATACGCATGGACTCTCACCTTTAGGTTATCTGTGTTATGGGAGTGGTGATTATGGAGCAGGTAACCTATTACGGACACCCCCCTATTCGGGGCGGCAAACCCTTGGGTAGCTATTGTTCTAGGTAGCATCAATCCCGCAGAATCCACGTGGCCTTGGGGGGTTGTCCCCCAGTGGTAGAGCAAGCGGTACAACAAAAATGAGTGGGGAGAAAACAATGAACAGAGCGGTACATGGGCGAGTCTGTGTTTGGTTAGTAGCAAGTGGGTTGGGAATTGCCGCAGGTGCGGCCCAGGGCGCAGGCTTTGCCTTGATTGAGCAAGGTGTGGCCGAGTTGGGTAATGCTTTTGCTGGTGCGGGGGCTGTGGCGGAAAGCCCATCTACCGTATTTTTCAACCCTGCAGGGATCTCTCGAGTGGGGTCTACGTTAGCGCTGGGATTTCACGTAATTTCCCCTAAGGCAGAGTTCACCAGCGCTACCGGAGCTAGTGGGCCAGATGCCGGTGAAACCAAAGTTGTTCCCAATTTTTATTACACCCGTCTGCTCAATGACCAATGGAGTTTTGGTCTAGGTCTTACTTCACCCTTTGGGTTGTCTACGAGCTATGACCAGAGCTGGGCAGGAAGACTTCAAGCAGTGGATTCCTCCCTGGAGACGGTTAGCCTCAACCCTTCGTTAAGTTACCGCGTCAACGAATGGGTGTCGGTAGGTGCTGGAGTTAGTGCTCAGTACGTCAAGGGAGAGCTAACTACACTGGTAACCAAACTGAAGGGTGACGATACGGGCTACGGTTATAACTTGGGTGTACTGATCCAGCCTCAAGAAGATACCCGTATCGGATTGGCCTATCGCTCCAAGGTTGAGCATACCTTGGAAGGTACCCTCGATGTTTACTATCCCACCAACAGGCACATGGATGTCACCTTGGACGTGGCCTTGCCTGATACCCTCTCCCTGTCGCTGTATCACCGCTTCGAGCCCCGATGGGCCGTACTGGCGGATGTAACTTGGACAAATTGGAGCCTGTTTAACAAATTGGAAACAAAGCTTGCGGCGAATGGAATGTCGGTTAATACCCAACCGGAAAACTGGAAAGACAGTTTGCGCTACTCCCTGGGACTCACTTACTACCTGGACAGTGCCTGGACCCTACGGGGAGGAGTGGCCTACGACAACAGCCCCATACCTGACGCCACCTTCCGCACCCCTCGTATTCCAGATGCCGATCGCCGCTGGCTGGCACTGGGAGCTGGTTATAAGTTCAGCAATAGCTTGAGTGTTGATGCGGGCTACGCCCACCTATTTGTCAATGAAACCCCTATTGTGACACCGGCAGGCCACTACGATTCTTCCATCAATATCTTCAGTGCCCAAGTAACCTATCGTTTCCCCTAGGCCAAGGGTAGCAAGGACTCTACCCCGCTCACTTTGGCTACCGCCAGTAACTGGGGGGGAACATGGCCTAGGCGCAGGTTTACTCCCCGCGCCTGGGCCAGGCGTAACCACTCCAGTACCAGAGCCAAGGCAGCGCTATCGGCTCGCGTCACCTGTGCCAAGTCGAAGTACAGGTGCTCGCCACTAAAAAGGCCCTGAGCGGATTGCCACACAGTGGGCACCGTCGCAAAGGTCAGCTCCCCTTTGATCTGGTACTCCCCCTTTGCAAGGGACGCTAGGTGGGCCTGACTCACGGCTTGGTTCCGTCCCTACTTTGTTGGTTACGGCTGGCTAATTGGGCGATGAGACTGTCGATCCCGCTATTACGCACTTCGGTACCAAAGGAACTACGGTAGGTGGTCACTAAGCTGGCACCGTCGATTACTACGTCGTAGACCTTCCACCCTCCGTCCTTCAACGCCAGGGTATAGTCGATATTGTGGGGCTGACCACCGCTCCGCCTCACCTGGGTGCGCACCGTCGCTTCCCCTTGTTCAGGGTTACCCCGAGTTGGTAAATAATTCACCGCATAATCGGTGTATTCCAGCAAGGCCACCCCGTAAGTTCGTACCAATAAGTTGCGGAACTCCGCTACAAAGCGTTGCTGTTGGGTTGGGGTAATGGTCCGCCAGTGGGGACCGAGTACCCAAGCGGCCATTCGCTCAAAATCAAAATGGGGTAAGACCTGTTTTTCGATAACACTGTAGATCTGATTTGATTGTTCCTTTAGTGTTTGTTGCTGTTCTTTGAGCAAAGCAATAACCCGATCCGTTGTGCGTTGGACTAATCCTTGGGGATCTTCTACTGCTTTAACTGGGTTTATTAGGGCAGCTAAGAGAATGAGAAACAATGGCCACCGTAATTGAATTATCATGGGGTTTTGGCCTCCTGAGCCTTGTTATAAAGGAATTGACTGATAAATCGTTCTAAGACTAAAGCGGACTGAGTCAAACGAATTTCATCCCCCTCCTTGAGAAAGGCGGGATCTCCCCCTGGATCTAAACCAATATATTGTTCCCCCAATAACCCAGCAGTAAGAATACTGGCGCTGGTGTCTTTGGGAAGGGTTGAATAACGGGGTTCAATTCCCAAAGTGACGATTGCTTCATAACTTTGGTTATCAAAGGCAATATCCAACACTCGCCCCACTCGTACCCCAGCTACTGTTACCGGTGCCCGTTTTTTCAGACCGCCGATATTTTGAAAACGGGCCGTTACTTGATAGCCCTTGTTGTCTCCCAAAGCACTAAGGTTACTAACCTGCATGGCCAGCATAAATAACGCAGCAAAACCAAGGGCAACAAAAGCCCCTACCGTTATTTCTAGGGTTGAATTGGGCCTCATTGGAGATCCTGTCGCTGAAATTAAACTTGATTAAACATCAATGCCGTCATGACGAAGTCTAAAGCCAGTACCGCTAAGGCAGTATGGACCACGGTGCGGGTGGTGGCTCGACTAACGCCTTCGGCGGTAGGGATAGCGTCAAAGCCTTGGAACAGCGCAATCCAGTTGGCTACAAAACCAAACACTAAACTTTTCCATACGCCGTTTAGTACATCTCCCGAGAAATCCACCCGATCCTGCATTTGAGCCCAGAACGCCCCTTCGTCAACGCCTAGCAAACCTACCGCCACAAAATAACCACCCAGTACCCCAACAGCGCTAAAAATAGCGGCCAGCAAGGGCATAGCTATCACTCCTGCCACAAAGCGGGGGAGGATGACGCGCTCAATAGGATCAATGGCCATCATTTCCATCCCAGATAGTTGCTCTGTTGCCTTCATCAAACCAATTTCAGCAGATAACGCCGAACCAGCGCGACCACCGTAGAGTAGGGCGCTAACCACTGGTCCTAGTTCTCGGACCAAAGACAATGCAACCAGCACCCCCAGGGAACGGGTAGCCCCAAAACTAGCTAGGGTGTTATAGCCCTGTAGGCCCAGTACCATTCCAACGAATAATCCAGAAACGAGGATGATTAGCAGGGACAAAACCCCCAACCCATAGAGTTGCTTGATTACTTCTCGCCAACGTCGTCCTAGGTGGGGGATCGCCAGAAAAATCCGGTAGAGAAACAAATGGCCCCGCCCAAGTCGAGCAGTAGCCTCCAATACCCATTGGCCCAGTACCTGTAACCCAGTCATCATCAAAGGCTCCCTCCAAGTAAATCTTCCGCCAATGGGGGGGCAGGGTAGTGAAATGCCACCGGCCCTTCGTGACGAGCGTGGATAAATTGCTGCACCCAGGGGGAGGGGCTATGGCGGATTTGCTCTGGGCTACCTTGTCCCACGACTCGGCCTTCGGCAATGAGGTAGATGTAATCGGCAATGGAACAAGTTTCTTGGATGTCGTGGGAAACTACGATGCTAGTTAGTCCCAAGGTATCGTTGAGGGTGCGTATCAAGCGGGCTAATACCCCGAGGGAAATAGGATCCTGGCCGGTAAAGGGTTCATCGTACATGACCATCATGGGGTCTAGGGCAATGGCTCGGGCCAATGCTACCCGCCGTGCCATTCCCCCGGATAACTGGGCTGGATTCAAATGACGGGCCCCCCGCAATCCCACAGCTTCCAGCTTTAGTAGCACTAAGTCCCGAATCATGGCCTCAGGTAACTGGGTATGCTCCCGCAGGGGCAGTGCTACGTTTTCATAAACATCTAAATCGGTAAGCAAAGCACCGTTTTGGAACAACATGCCCAGGCGTTTACGCAGAGCATATAGCTCCCGCCGTCCTAGTTCGGGGACATTGAGGCCGTCTACTTCGATGCGACCGCCATCTGGCAGTAACTGACCACCCAATAACCGAAGTAAGGTAGTCTTACCGGTTCCACTGGGACCCATAATGGCGGTAATTCGACCTCGGGGAATGGTCAAACTTAAGTCGGCAAAAATAACCCGTTCTCCCCGCCGGAAATCGAGATGGCGAATGGTGACCAAGGGGTCTTGGGAGGGGTCAAGGGAAAGAGGGGGGGATCCCGTCACAGCCGGATGCCAGGGATGAGGAAAGGGGTGGGCATTCTAGCGAAACCCCCTGGTCCTGTAATTAGCTCCCGCTAGATTCAGCTAACGCAACGACCCAGCGGGGTGGGACAATTGCCAGTCGACAGAGATACCTAGGAGGGGAGTTTCCTAGAACTCCTCAGTCATTCACTGCCTTGTGGAATTTCTTCATGAAACGCATCGCGGTTCCCTTGCTGCTAATGGGTAGTTACTTGGTGGGTTGTGCCACTGGTCCGGAAGCAGATCCTCAAGATCCCCTGGAACCCCTCAATCGAGGGGTCTACAGCTTTAATGAGTTACTGGATCGAACACTGATAAAACCGGTAGCAGAGTTTTACAGCCAGACGGTTCCAACGCAGGTGGACGAATCTGTTACTAACTTTTTTAATAACTTAGATGACATAACCGTTGTCGTTAATGACTTGCTGCAGATCCAATCCCAGCAATGTTTGGAAGATACCAGCCGTTTCTTGTTTAACACCACTTTTGGTCTGGTGGGGCTATTCGATGTGGCCAGTGATTGGGGGCTACCTAAGCGCAGCCAGGATTTTGGCCAAACCTTGGGCTATTGGGGGATAGGAGCGGGTCCCTACTTAGTTCTACCCATTTGGGGGCCCCGTACCGTTCGGGATAGCGCAGGGTTAGTAGTGGATAGCTGGGGGGATTCGGTCTATCGCTTTGAGCCAATAGGTGCCAGAAACGGTTCCATCTTATTGCGGGATCTGGACCGGCGAGCGGATTTGTTGGGGGGGAGCCGGTTACTCAAAGAAGCGGCCTTGGATCAGTACACCTTTGTGCGGGAAACCTATCTACAACGCCGGGCTAGTTTGGTGGCAGAAAAGCGGGGTTCCGGAGACGAGCGGTGAAACGGTTTATCCCTGGCTGGTTGTTCTCTCATTGGATCCTATTAGCTTGGGCTATCTTTGCTGGAATAGTGGGCTGGTGGAGTAACCGCCCTATTCCTTTGGCGTTGTCCTACAATGAATTGCTCCCTAGCGTGTCTTTTGCTCCTTACCGGCGGGGTCAAAGTCCGCTGACCCGCGTGTATCCTTCCCCGGCCCAAGTGGAGGCTGATTTAGCCAGCCTAGTGGGAGTTACCCGAGGAGTACGGACCTATAGCAGTCGAGAGGGGTTAGATCGAGTACCGGTATTAGCCCGTCGCTACGGGCTGACCGTTACCCAGGGGGCCTGGTTAACGATACCTCGCCAGTTGGATGGCACACCCACTGCGAATGAAGCTGAGATCGACGCCCTCATTCGAGTTGCTAATGCCAATCCTGATACGGTCAAGCGGGTTATTGTTGGCAACGAGGTGTTGCTGCGGGGAGAGCTAACCCCTAACCAGCTTATCGACTACATCCGCCGAGTCAAAGCCGCTGTTTCTCAGCCAGTTAGCTATGCCGACGTGTGGGCCTTTTTCCTCAAATACCCTGAAGTTGTCCAAGAACTGGATGTTCTAACCATCCACATTTTGCCCTATTGGGAAGATGAGCCCGTTTCCCTGGAGGAATCGGCGCGGCACTTGATGGCTATCTACCAACGTATGGCTCAAACCTTCCCCGGTAAACCTATCCTCATCGGTGAAGTGGGTTGGCCTACCCAAGGGCGCTCCCGGGGGGCAGCGGTGGCTTCCCTAGAGAACAGTGCTCGTTTTCTCCGTACCGTGGCCACCTTGGCCCGGGAGCAGGGTTTTGATTACAACTGGGTGGAAGCCTTCGATCAGCCTTGGAAAAGCGCCCAAGAGGGAACAGTGGGGGCTAAGTGGGGCGTGGTGGATGAAAGCCGCCATCCGAAGTTTGCTCTCCATGGTCCGGTGGAAGTTAACCCCCACTGGCCGTTACAACTGGCTATGGCGGTGGGTTTAGGGTTGCTGGGAGGGTGGTGGGCCATTCGCCGTTCGTCTTCATCTCGAAGAGAAATCATTTGGCTGGGGGGGTTGGCCCAACTACTAGCCGGGCTGGTGGTTTGCCAGGCTGGTTATGTGTTGGCCATCAGCCATAGTTCTCTTGGGGATGCTTGGGCCGTTTTGCGCATTCTTTTCCATGGCCTGTTGGCTTGGGCGCTGATAACCCCGGAGGGTACTTCTGATCCCTGGAAAGCCTTGGGACGGGTATTACTGCCGGTGTATAGCGGAGCGGCTGTATTTGCCACTGTGATGTTGTTAATCGATGGCCGCTATCGAGATATTCCTACCTTGGAATTTTTGGTCCCAGCCCTGGGAGTGGTGGTGTATGGCCTGGGATCAGGACTGTGGCAGCGGCGATCATTGATGGAAACTCTGGCGGCAGAGAATTTGTTTCAAGGAAGTCAACAAAAAGGGGAGGGGGGTTATAACGCCCATGCAGGGCGGCTGGCTTTGGCTCTAGTAAGTGCAGCGCTGTTAGCCCCTCTCTCGGAAGCGGTGGCATTAAGCCGAGGGCAAGACTTTCTGCTGATTCACCCCCATTGGGAGGAACGCTGGCCCCTGCTGCTCCAAGCCTTGACGGCGAATCAACAAATGCTTAACTGGTCCTTGATGTTGTTGTTGCTGGCTTTGCCCTGGCTGGCCCAATGGCAAAAAAATCTCCGGAGGTTGCCCCGTTGTTAACGACGCCTATACCCATTGGCATTGTTACCGTCTCTGATCGGGCCAGTCGTGGCGAGTACCCGGATCGGGGAGGTCCGGCCATTCAGAGCGAGTTGACCCGCATCCTCCAGACTCCCTGGCAACCAATAGCCCGAGTTATCCCAGATGAAAGGGAGTTGGTAGAACAAACTCTGCGGGAACTATGTGATCAGGTGGGCTGCTGTCTGGTGGTCACCACTGGGGGAACTGGACCGGCTTTGCGGGATATCACCCCAGAAGCTACTGAGGCGGTATGCCACAAATTGCTACCGGGCTTTGGTGAACAGATGCGCCAAGTATCCCTAAGACAGGTTCCGACGGCCATTTTGTCTCGCCAGACGGCAGGCATCCGAGGCCATAGCCTCATTGTCAATTTGCCCGGTAAGCCTGCCGCCATTGCTGAATGTTTGCTGGCGGTATTTCCTGCCATTCCCTACTGTATTGATCTCATCGGCGGCCCTTATTTGGAAACCGATCCTTTGGTGGTAGCGGCCTTTCGCCCCCAGGGGGCCGTTCGCCCTATTCAGGGTAGCCTGTCAATCACCCCGAGCTAAAGCACGGGGCTTGTGAAGTCAAATTCGCAGGCCCGAGATTGACCAGC
>CAWUNB010000071.1:0-9093 GCA_963923745.1 uncultured Thiotrichales bacterium | reverse complement strand
AGTATCGTCGGCAGCGTCAGATGTGTATAAGAGACAGGATAAAAGTATTATAAGATCATATAAGAAAAAAATTCGCGATCGAGATGCTGTAGCAAACAAAATTAGCCCATCCACTGGATGAGCCACTTTAGTGGCTATATTCTTTTGAGTGTAAGTCACAATACGTATTTCACTGCCTGGATAGCGTTGACGTAATAATTCTGTGTAATAAATATGGCGAGCTAAACTATCCCCAATAACAGTTTGTTCTGGTTGAGGAAATAAACTTGGATCTTTTCCGAGAATGAGAATGTTCATATTGACTTATTTTGGCGTATTAGTAATGCTAGGGTATTATTAACAACTTGCTTCCAGCTAAACTGATTAATAATCTGTTTTTTTCCAGCTTCAATTACTTTTTCTCTACAGCATTCATCGGTTAAAAAGGTATTAATGGCTTGCTCAAGGGCAGATTGATCCCCTGAAGGTACTAATAAGCCATCTACTCCATTATTAACCATTTCCGGGATACCTCCCACTTTGGTTGCTACCACAGGTACGCCGGCTTCTTTAGCTTCCAAAATAACATGGGGAAAAGTTTCGTGCACCGAGTTTAACACAAATACCTTTGCAGAACGAATCGTTGTTATTACTTCTGTCTGAGGGACTACCCCTGAGAAGGTAATAAATTTTTTACCATTCAATTTACTCACTAATGACTCTAATAGCGGTCGTTCGGGTCCTTCTCCCACAATACGCAAAGACCAGCGGTTAGTAATACAACACCGAATAACTGCATCAATTTTTTTAAGAGGAATAAGCCTTCCAACCACTATTACATCGTAGTCAGGGGCTGGGTAATTAATCTGGGGTTGTTGAGCTACTATTATTCCATTATGGACGACGGCTATACGTTGAGAAGAAATACCCCAACTAGCAACTATTTTAGCTAAATAATAACTGGGGGTAATAATAGTATCGGCTTTACTAGTATACCAGGCTTGCAATTTTTTAAGAAATTCATAACGAATTCCCATGTTTGTTCTTTGAAAAGACTCTAAATCTATATCATGGTGGCAATTTTGAGCACGCTCCCACACAAGATCTCCAACTACTTTTATAACCATTGATTTTCGCGATAAAATTTTGCTTGCTAAAACACTTTCTAATGCTAATCCATTAACATAAACAATGTCAGCCTTCTTTGATAAACGATAAATTAAGCTTACGACTTTAATAACTCTTACCAATTTATTTTGTTGTCGAATCACCGGAAAAATGGGGAATGAATACCCCGTTGCTTGGGGAGCCTTACCCTCTCTAAGGGTTACAACACCTACAACCGTATGCCCTCGATCCAACAACGCTTGGCATATAGCTGGAACATAACTGGCTGGTCCTCCGTGATCTGGCGGAAAAATCCCCGTGACAACCAAGATTTTCATTATTCACCCTGGTAAAATAAAATTATCTATACCTTTCTAATCAGGACAAAACACCATTGACTTGTAAAGTGATCGCTTTATCCTGAAATTCTACCTTCGGCAAAAACAAACCCAAACTGAAATGCCCTGGGGTGGGCATCGAGGGTAGACGGGGAGACCCGTTGTTTTGCAATGCAATAATTTTCCCACACCTGAGGGCACTAAACTAGGGGGATCCGTCCGATGGGCAATTCAGCTAAAAAAAAAGGCGATGATGACTGCAAAGAATTTTTCTTAACTGAAGATAAAATAAAAGATAGTATCAAAAAATGTAGAGCTAAAAAAATCGCTGTTACCTGTATTGGTGAGCATTGGCAAGATACAATAAATCCCCAAGAATTAGAATGTATCATTATTTCCCCTACAGAGGGAACTAATCCTGAGTCTATAAAATCTCTTGTGGAAGAGCTTGCCGATCCAGAAAACAGTATTAGTGGCTGGGAGAAAGTTTTCTTTTTAGAGGAATTACATACTAATATCTATCTTGGTAACAAACTTGCCGTTATTAGTAGTACTAGCCTGACTGATAATAGCTTAACTGGAGAGCATCCTCTTGAATTATGTTCTACGGTAAAAGATAAAGCATCACTAAGAGAATTGGATAAATCATTTGCTTTATTTCTTGAGCGTGCAAAGAAGGAAGATTGCAATACCTCGCAACAGAAAAAACAAATTAAACTAGATGAATTATTAGATAAATCTAGGAAACTAAAAAAATATTCTCGTTTAGAGAAATATTCAGAAAACATCAATAAAAGCTTAGGCACTCGAATTAGAGGAATAAAAGAACTAGTTGTTGAATATTTTTTAGCGGCATTGGATGATTATTTTCGGGATAACAGATCGTATTTTGATGCTGAAACTAGAGTTATGGATTTTGATATTGATGAAATAAAAAATTTGTTCTGTGAGAAATTAAACAACGGTGGCATTAATATTGACAGGATAGATAAACTACCTGACATTATAGGCGGAGATGTAGAGTTATGGGCTGAGGCAAAATCAATTGATATATTTTTCACTACGGAAACAGTAGCGACTTTGGTTAGCAAGCTGAGGAAACAACGATTAGTGGGTTTTCTAGCATTAAATGTTTCTCATCGTTATCGAGAGTTTCCCGAAGATTGGGAATTTATTCATCCTACAGAACTTCCTGGTTTGTTAGCAGAGGGTGCAGGTAGTGCACTGGTAAAGCTGTATAATGAATTAAGTGATGATTATAGAAAGCGGGTCTTATTTTTCTTGAAGAAATGCCGCTGCAACGCCGATGAGCAGGGTAACATAACTGAGAAAATAGATGGTAAATGCAATATGCTAGTGTTTTCCATGTTTAATTAGCGGTTGGTTACTATGCACGACTATCAAAGGCAGTTTATCCATTTCGCCCTAGCGCGGGGGGCACTGCGTTTCGGCCAGTTTACCCTAAAATCTGGGCGGATCAGTCCCTATTTTTTTAATACTGGCCTTTTTAATTCCGGAGACGCGCTGGCTCAATTAGGCCGCTTCTACGCTAGTGCCATTGTTAATAATGGTATAGCGTTTGATATGCTATTCGGCCCAGCCTATAAAGGGATTTCTTTGGCAGTGGCTACCGCCATCGCCCTTGCTGAGCACTATGGTCGAGACGTACCGGTGGCCTTCAACCGCAAGGAAGCCAAAGATCATGGCGAAGGCGGGCAACTCATTGGGGCTCCTTTAGCTGGGCGGGTACTGATCGTGGACGATGTCATTTCTGCTGGGACATCAGTACGGGAATCCCTTACTTTCATCCATGGTGCCCAGGCCACAGTGGCGGGTGTAGTTATCTCTCTGGATCGACAGGAGCGGGGGAGTGGCAGCGTGTCGGCGGTGGCCCAGGTGGAGCAAGATCTGGATGTCAATGTCTATAGTTTGGTAGGACTCGATCAACTCATGACCTACTTAGCCGAGCAACCGGATCTTCAAGACACCCTCGCTGCTATCCAGGTTTACCATCGAGCCTACCGGGCTTAGCTTCCCTGTAAAGCCCGTAAAGCAGATAACACTGCTGCACTATGCCCCGGTACTTTAACTTTCCGCCATTCTCTTCGCAGCACGCCCTGAGGATCAATCAGGAACGTGCTGCGCTCGATTCCCTCTGCCTGTTTACCGTACATAGTTTTCAGTTTAAAAACCCCATAAGCCCGACACACGGCTTCATCATGATCTGTTAATAGGGCAAAAGGTAGGTTGTATTTAGCTTTAAATCCATTGTGGACCCGCTGACTATCCCGAGAGACTCCCAGGACTACCGCTCCCAACTCCATGAATTGGGCATATAAATCACGAAAATCTTCGCCTTCCCGGGTACAACCAGGGGTATTATCTTTAGGGTAAAAATAGAGAACTACCCAATTTCCCCGTAACTTAGCTAACGAAACGGTAGTATCACCGGTAGCAGGCAAAGTGAAATCAGGGGCTAAGCTACCAATAACGGGTTCGGTCATATCTATAATGTCCGGAGTAAAAATCTCTAAGAGCGCACCGGTTCGATTAGGGCGTCTAAATTCATTTCATCGCAAAAATCTAAGAACTCTTCCCGTAGTCGAGCCAGATGAGTATCCGCTGGAATAGCGACTGTCATGTTGACGTTAAACATGGGGGTACCGGTGTGGGCAGCGGCGTAACTGTTAGTCACCATGTCCTCAATGTTAATGCCACGGCTAGAGAAAAAATTGGCCAACTGATACACGATGCCAGGGTGATCCAGAGAAACCACTTCCACCTGATAGGGCAGCATATCCCCAGCGGGCTGACGGGGTTCGGTCCGTCGAGAGGTAATGGTCAAACCTAATCGATTCTGGAGAGCAGCAATCTGATTTTCCAGCTTGGCCACTGCATTCCACGGTCCGGAGATAAGCATGAGCAGAGAAAATTCTCCACCCAGCACCGCCATGCGACTATCCACGACGTTACAACCGGCCTCCAGGATAACCATGGACATTTCATTAATAAGTCCAGGACGATCTTGTCCTAGGGCTGCGATAACCAGGAAACTAAATTTGCCTGTTTTCACGTTGAGATCCAGGGTCGATGGGGCGAAATTGAGTCGGCTCCCTCGGTCACCTTATCCCCGGTTACAGGGTAGATAGCCGAACACGGTGAGCCGACGCCCACAGAATAGCTCACTTAAACCAGGGGTGTCGGCGGTACTAAGCGACCGATCCCCAGGTGCAACCCCAGGGTCGGTCGGAGACACCTGCTAGTACAGGCTCTTCCTAATTTGACCGGTCATCCCTTACCTGGATTGTTCTTACTTGTAATAACCCACGGCGCAAATCTGATCGGCCACTTTGGTGGCATAGACGACCTTTTGTACCGGTTCAGCTTCACCTGGACGGGGCCACATGTAGGGGATTTCGATGATGTCCCCCTCTTTGGCTTGAGCGTACATTTCAGCGCCAAAACCAGCGCCGCTCTTATCTTTCAGGTCCTTCAAGCTTTTACCCACCAAGGAGGGATGGGCAGTAAACAGACCATCAGATCCACCGCAGTAAGGATAGAGGTCCCGATCCTTAAAACCGCCTTCTCCCTTAGCAAACATTTCCAAGGCCTTGGCTTTGTCTGCTTTCACAGCGGCGACAGCTTTTTCCAGCATGGCTTTAGCTTCGGCAGGACTACCAAAGTCCCCCCCATAGACAGTACCAGCCAACAATGAAGCGGATAAAGCAGCGACCAAACCAATTTTCTTCATTCTTTTCCTCCAATATAGATGGTCTAAGCAAATGGACTTGCTACGTCCCCCACCGAGGTGGGGGGTACCATGTTACCCAGATAACCCCAGGACTAACAGCCATTGCCGCGTTGCTTGGTGAAATCATTCTCAAACTCGCCAACGGCCATACAGTCTTACCAACCGGGTTAAACGTAGTGCCAAATCTTCCCGCACTTGGTTCCAAGTAAAGCGCCAACGCCAGTTGCCTCCCTGTACTCCAGGTAAGTTCATGCGGTGTTCTCCGCCTAACTCCAAAACATCCTGGAGTGGCAGGATAGCTAATCGGGCGACTGAAGATAGCGCGGAACGGATCAATGGCCAGGGCATGGGTTCCTGGGGGTAACCCAGGTAATCCCGCACGCTCTCAGCCACTTCGGAGGGTAGGGTGGCGAACCAGCCCACGGTGGTGTCGTTGTCATGGGTACCGGTGTAAACAACGGCCTGTTGCTGATGCTGATGAAGTAGGTGGGGGTTACTGGGATCTCCGGAAAAACCAAACTGCATTACTTTCATTCCGGGCAATTGCTGGCGACAGCGCAGCGCCTCCACCGCTGGAGTAATGTCTCCTAAATCTTCTGCAATAAGGGGAAGCTCGCCAATTCCTTCTCGAAGTGCAGCAAACAGGGCATCCCCCGGTGTCACTACCCAGCGACCAGTGCGGGGATCGTCTTCTTCAGCTGGAATAGCCCAGTGGGATTCCAACCCTCGGAAATGATCGATACGCACATAGTCGAATAGGGCTAACTGCCCCTGGAGCCGCTGAATCCACCAGCGAAATCCCTCAGCTTCCAGTCGTTGCCAGTTATACAAGGGATTACCCCAGCGTTGGCCTTTTTCCGCGAAGTAATCCGGAGGCACCCCCGCAACTGCTGTGGGTTGTCCTGCCGTATCTAGCTGAAAATAGTGGGGACAACTCCACACATCCGCGCTGTCGTGGGCTACAAACAAGGGCATATCTCCAAAAATACGAATGCCCCGACTATTGGCGTGACTGCGCAACGCCTTCCACTGGTGAAAAAATACGAACTGCTCAAATTTTACTTGGGCAATGCGCTCCCCCAAGGCCCGCCGAGCTTGTCCCAGGGCGCGAGGTTCCCGGTTACGTAGCGGCAGTGGCCAACTAAACCAGGGCAACTCCCCCTGTTGTTCCCGGATAGCCTGGTATAGCCCGTAATCCTCTAACCAATGGGCTTGTTGTTGGCCAAATAGCGCCAAAGCTTCCTTGTCAGCGGGTGAACCAATGCGCTGAAAACCCCGCCAAGCGGCTGTTAATAGCCCCAATCGTCCCTGGTCTGGGTCACTGTGATTAGCTGCAGTCTGTACCTCATTGTCTGTTACCCAACCTTGTTGCTGTAGTCCGGAAGCGGCAATAAGCAACGGATTCCCAGCGTAGGCAGAAGCACCGTTATAGGGAGATCGGTCACCGTGGGTGGGGCAGAGGGGCAGGGTTTGCCACACCGATAGGCCACAATCCACCAAAAACTGGACAAAATAGTAGGCATCCGGTCCCAAGTCCCCATTCCCTATTCCCCCAGGTAGGGAAGTCGGGTGAAGTAAAATACCCGCTTCCCGTTGTTTTAATAGCGTATTACTCATGAATTCGCCTGCCCTGGGCGCATTACGCCGCCCATTTCTGGTGCACCGCTCCCTCGAGTAAAGCTTTGACTTAAATAAGCAGGGGAGGGTTCTCCCAGAAGTTGGTACAAGCCCGCTAACTGACGACGAAATAGCCGCTCAAAGCTGCTTACGGTGTCTTCTGGGTTGTAATCTCCAAACCACCAAAACCAATCGGAACTTTCACAAACCGCCAACAATCGCTCAGTTTGGCGGAGTCGTTCTTCCTTGAGGCGACCACTTTTCACCACCCGATCGAAACACCGTTTAGCCTCGATGAGCATATCCCATCCTCGATTTTTATCTGGGTGGCCGATCCAAGTGGAAAAAGTACCGTAAACCCAGCTTCCCGCTACTACTCCGGGAAGGGTACGTGATGGTTGCTGACGATCGAGGTATTCCGAGTAGGTGGTGAGGGCTAACTGGGGGTGGTTAGATAACCGCCGGTAGAGTCCTTCCAGGAAGTAGTAGCCATTTTCTGGGTAATATTCCCAGGCATTTTCACCATCTAGCACAATAGAAATAATCCGATCCGGTTGACCGGCAGTGGCGTTAGCAATGTTCTCCAGGTGATAGATGAGATCACCCACGGCATCATCGGCATGCCAGGTGGAATACACAAAACCCAACCGATCAGATAAACCATCATCCCGGAAGAAACCAGTCAAGGTACTATCGGCGATACGGTAGCCTCGGTGTAACCAATTCTCCTGCTGAGGCAACCGGTAGTGAGTAAAACTGTTACGCAGTACTGATTCACCGGAAGCAACCCAGCGAAAACCTTGTTCGGCCACCAGTGCGAGGGACTGGTCGCTTACCCCACCCTCTGATGGCCAACAGCCTTGCGGTTTAACACCTAGATAGTGTTGAAAAGCTTTAACGCCTTCTTCCAAGTGCCAGCGGGCTCGCGCTTCTCCACCGGGATAACTGGGCTGAGAACCGAGATGAACCTCGGGCATAGCTTCCTTAGCCACTGCCAAATCTAATAACAGGGGGGAAATGGGATGACCCCATGGGGTCATGGATAGTTCCACTTGGCCGGTTTCTGCTAAGGCGCGGTAACGGGGAAAGATTCCTGCCAGTAAGTCAGCTATGATGCTCACCAACTCCCGCCGATCCTTTGCAGTGTAGCGAGCCCCCTTTTGCTGCAACCGCTGTATCCGAGGATCCTGGCGGCGCACCATTTCTCCTATCCAGGCTAAGTGGTACCACACCACCAGGTCTACTAGAAATTGGTTAGCCAAGTAAGCTACCCCGTCCAGCCGACGCAAGGCCAAACGAGCCATTTCCACCAATTCAGCATAGGGGCCAAAACGACGAATCAACCGCTGCTCGTTGGCCCGTAGGCAAGCTTGTACCAAGGCTCGTCGATCTTCCAAGCGGTTAGGTAAACCACTGCCCGCTAGGGCGGCCAGCAGAGGATCCCGGATAGGTGTTCCTCCGTCGAGAAATTGGGCCACCTGTTGGCGGTAGTCGTCGATTTGTTCCAATAAAATAGGGGTGAAATTGACGACAGCACGCGCCTCGGGACGGCTCTCCAGATGGGCCGCCATGTCCACATAGTCTTTAATGGCGTGCAGGTAAGTCCACGGCAAAACGTAGTCCCCCGTTAGGGGATCCCGATATTGGGGTTGGTGCATATGCCAGCAGAGGACAACGTTGAGTCGTGCCTCAGCGGACATAGTGCAGCTCCTGACCCAACATTTCTGGTGTTACCAATACCACGCCATTAGCAGTAATGTGATAGCGCTTGCTATCTTCTTCCAGGTTAACCCCAATAGTGGTACCCGCTGGAATACGGCAACCTTTGTCTAATACGGCTCGCCGCACAATAGAACCACGGCCGATATCCACATCAGGCAACACTACTGAATCTTCCACCAAGGAATAGGAATGAACTTTGACATTGGAGAACAATAAAGAATGGCGTACAGTGGATCCAGAAATAATGCATCCCCCCGATACTAAAGAATCCACCGCCATACCCCGGCGATTATCGTCATTAAAGACAAACTTAGCCGGTGGCAATTGGGCCTGATAGGTCCAAATGGGCCAATGACCGTCATAAAGATTCAATTCTGGGCTAACCCCAATCAGTTCTAAATTTGCTTCCCAGAAGGCATCCACTGTTCCCACATCGCGCCAATAGGCTTGCTCACCGCTCTGGACATCACGGAATGGATAAGCTTGGATATGATATTTATGGATAATATTGGGAATAATGTCCTTACCAAAATCATGACTAGAATGGGGATCATCATGATCTTTAATAATCTGCTCATA
>CAWUNB010000070.1:0-9510 GCA_963923745.1 uncultured Thiotrichales bacterium | reverse complement strand
CAGATGTGTATAAGAGACAGCAAATAATGTATAAAATTTTTCATCCTTATTTTTTCCGATCAATTCTCCTTGCCATGGCTCGCCTTGATTAAGGGTTGGCCATATCTTATTACAAAGTTCTGGTGGATTATAAGCTAAATAAAATGTTTCTAAGTGTTGCCCAATTATTTCTTCCCTTTTATAGCCAGTGGTCTGAATAAAACCATTATTAATATACTCAATACTTCCCCTGGTATCGATAATAATGATACTCTCTGGCGTTTGCTCCACAGCAAGAAATAATTTGCGCAATTGCTCATTTTTACGTTTTAATTCTTCGTTTACCCTGGCTATTAACTTGGCACGCTCCACCAATATATCAAGAATTGCTTGACGTAATTGAGTTGCATGTTCAAGTTCACAACTTAACCACGGCCTAGATTGGTGGCGAACTGTTTCTTTCCACAGCGCAAATGAAGTTCGTGGACGCAAGCGAATTTGTTGATCATTGTCGATTATTTCAACAGGCTTGTGGGGATCTCCCGCCCAATGCACTTCACGGAGTATTTCTGGCCGAAACCAAATAATTCTATCTTGACTAGTGCGAGATACCCGAATAGTTAATAGACCACCCACAAGACCATTATAGTTAATAGCCTCTGGAAATTCTTGAGGAAGGGTGTGGCTAGACCACACCATAGATTCTTGTTTATCTAGCCACTGACTGAGATAAAGCACTTGTTCTCGTGATGGGGTATCTCCTAATAGGGTTAACTGATTATCAGTAATAAGAGCAGCTCCCTGTGCATCAATAGCAGATAACAAATCGATTTCATTGGCAACTAAAGCATCGTAAAGATTTTCGCTATGCCCCATATAGCGAATGAGCCGGTTTAGAGTATCGGCAAGATAATTACGATAAATCTGATAATCCTGATCTTCTCGATCGCTAATCAAGAGCGATATTACCTGCCCAACTACTTCTACTGGAACTCGTTGCTCATAAGATAAGTATTTTGGTGTTGAATGGTGCATACAAGAGATAAGACCCCATAATTTGCCATGAGTTAACAGCGGCATTACCAGGGTTGCATTTACTCCCATATTTCTCAAGTATTCGGTATACATCGTTGAAACACTACGCAAAAATGAACAACTTAGATCAACAGGTCGCGCCCCCGGCCAAGGGGGGGAGCTGGGTGTCAACGGTACAGGAATATAATTAACATCCGGAAGATGACGAAGTGGGCTATAAGAAAATAGGCGACGAGCCGGCGCTGGAACATCACTCGCAGGATAATGAAGACCAAGGTAACTTTCTAAGTGATCTTCTTTGGCTTCTGCGATTACTTCCCCACTACCATCTTGAGCAAATTGATAAGCCAGTACTCGTTCAAAACCGGTGTTAATTTTTAACCAGGTTACAGCAGTATTTAATAATGCTTTTAACGATTCCGTCTTATAAAGGCATTGAATTCCTGCTTGCAATCCAGAGAGTTTTTCAGCAGAAACTGATGATGATACTGAATCGCTAATATATTCAAATTCTAATAAAAGTACCCCATCAACTCGATTGGCAAATAAATGAAATTGCTTATCTCGTTTAGTAGTTAGTGAGATATTCATCAAATAAACTAGAGCGCCGCTTAAATTAGAATTAGTTAGCTGATGACGTAACAGATCCGTGTTTTCCTTTCCTAATACGCTGTCGATGGTTTGTCCTTGAGATATTGCAGTAGACAATCCCAAAAAATGAGTAGCATTTTCACTAAATTGCAGAATAGAGAGATAGGGCTCCGCCAGCACTAGCAATGCCCCATGGGGTTGAATGGCGTTAGCCAAGTGGATCAATTCCTGATCGCAATTGTTCAAACTCAAGTTACCAGCGGTTACTGGCTGAAAGTCAGGAGGAGTGGTATCCATGAGAGGTGGGTTAGCTGTGGGATGAACAGGATGATGGATGATGGTTCAAACGGGCCACCTAAGGGAAGGCATGAAAGCCAAGAGCTTTGGTGGTGCGTTAAAATCCAACTACCGGAGTGTGAATTACCTAAATTTTCCCTAGAATACAAACACACTAAAAATGAGTTTATTATAAAGATTCAATTACCCAAAATTTCTAGCGAACAGGTAGCAATGTCGTATTTTCCAGCCACAAGATTCCCTCTAAACTTACGTGCAGTCCCAGCAGCGAGGTGTGAAGCAGCAATGGCTAATAATTACCACAACGGGTTCGGTCGTTGGCTAACTTGGCGTCGCCCCAGTTTGGGAGCCCCGCCGGTGGATAGGGTGTATGGCGATAATATTCGGGGGTTGGTGCGCATCCACGAGGATGATGCTGCCTCTCAGTCCTTTGATTCAGGAGAACACGGCACTCACCAAAATCCCCACCATGAGGCAGCAGGTCATGGCGGGCATGGTGGTGGTCACGAACACCATCACGATCATGGCAATCCCGGTCATGTCCATGAACACGACCACGGGGATCACGGACATCATCACGGCATCGTTGCTAAAGGCACCGGAGGTTATTTAGCCCTCCATGGCAATACCCTGCACTTGGTTAAGGGGGGCTTCTTCGGTCTGCTGGTGGAACTGCTAGGAATGCATGGCGGTCATGCCCATCAAACTATTCGGGTCAGTGATATTTCCGCTATTGAATTTGAGAAGCACGGCGTTTTCTTTCATTACATCCGCTTTTGTTACCCGGGGGCTCCCATGGAAACGGGTAACCACCTCCATGATATGATGGCGGACAACGCACTGCTAATGAATTTATTTGACAACCGCTCGTTGTATCGGTTGAAAGAACAAATTGAGGCCTCCATGGAGGCAGAGCGGGTCGCTAGAGCGGCTGCTTGATAGCTGAACCTCCCCCTTGAAAAGGGGGAGTGTAATAAATTTTAGGAATGGCCCAGTCCGCTTAGCATCAGTGCAAAAATTAAAGTAAAAACCGAAAATCCTTCGACAATGGCCACAGGAGCCACCGAAAGCCCCAATAGGCCTGGTCGGTTTTTGGAAACCCGAATAGCTCCTGCACAGCACCTGCCTTGAAAAATAGAGCACAGCAAATGAGCCGTGCCAGCCAGTACCCCAATGCCAAACACCCCAGGGACGCTGGCTAACTGGATAGTGTGATCCTCGCCAAATAGCCGATTAGTCAGGACAAACATCACCACGATCCCGTAGATATTCACCGACGAGGGTAAAGCGGCAAGGCCGATAAACTTGCCATGCCCACTATTCTGCTCCAGCATGGCTTTAAGAGCGGCTCGTCCAGCGATACTGCAGCCAATAGAGCTACCGATGGCAGAAAGCACCACTGGGGCAAAAACCCCAATCCAGCCAGGTATCAGGTCGTAATACTCCATCACCTTCCCCCGTTATTGAAAAACATCTAGCTCTTCGCCGTGCTCCCAGCCACTTCTAAACCCACTAATTGCCCAATCTCCCCCAGCAATGTAGTAAAGATCGGGGTATTTTCTGCCGCGTAGTTCAAGTTTTTGAACTTACCAGTAAGCACGGTAAAAAATGAGCGAGCCTCATTCTTGGAAGGGAAAGTGAAAGGCCGTTTAGCTATAGCGTAAAGAAGATTGAACATCAGGCGCTGCCGCTCCAGCCGAGTTGAAGTATCCACTGCGTCAAAAGCATCTTGTTGGAGATATACCATGTCCAGCAATACTGCTTTTTGCCAAGCGACAAAATCATCCAGTGTCACGCCCTCCTCTCCCGTAACCTGCATCATCTGGGCAATACCATCCCCTTGGCGCAGCAATTGGTGCATTTCCGCGACGCGGGCGGACCAGCCAGGTTCTAAGTGTCGGTCGTACCAATCCATCAATTGACTGTGATAACGAGACCAACTAATGAGGGGATCAACCGCCGGATAAAAACGCTTATAAGCGCGGTCGTAACTAAGTCCCAGGAAAGTTTTAACCACCCGCAGGGTCGATTGGGTAACTGGCTCCTCAAAATTTCCCCCCGCTGGAGACACAGTGCCAATCATGGTCAAGCTACCAGTAGAACCATCAGGAGTAGTGAGAACTCCGCTGCGTTCATAAACTGCCCGAATCGCCGAATCCAAGTAAGCGGGGAACGCTTCCTCTCCTGGAATCTCTTCCATGCGCCCGGATGTTTCTCGCATCGCCTGAGCCCAACGGGAAGTGGAATCGGCAATGAGTAGTACGTCGTAACCCATCTGCCGGTAGTACTCTCCAAGAGTAAGCCCGGTGTACAAGGATGACTCCCGAGCAGCTACCGGCATAGACGAGGTATTACAAATAATGATGGTGCGGTCCATTAGTGGTCCGCCAGTCTTGGGATCCGACAATTCGGGGAATTCAATAATGGTTTCCACCACTTCCCCGGCTCGCTCGCCGCAAGCCACCACGATTACTACGTCTACTGAGGAAAAACGGGAAATCAAGTTCTGTAATACTGTTTTGCCAGCGCCAAAAGGACCCGGGATACAAGCAGTTCCTCCAAGGGCAATGGGAAAAAAAGTATCCACTAGCCGCAAAGTAGTAACCAGAGGTTTCTCTGGATACTCCCGCCGGCATACTTGCTGACGAAACATTGCTTCAGGAATAGATCGCCGTACCGGCCAAACCTGAGTCATGGTGATATTTCGTTCCTTCCCCTGCCCATCCCGTAGACAAGCAATAGGCACCCGGACTCCGTAGCTACCCTCCTTAATCCACACCACCTCCGCCTCTCCCCGTAACTCAAAGGGAGCCATGATTTTGTGGGTATAGCGCCCTTCGGGAACCGTACCCAACGTCGCCCCAGCACACACCCGATCCCCTGGACGTACCGCTGGTGTGAAAGACCACAACCGTTGGCTATTGATCCCTTCGATTTCAACGCCTCGAGGCAGAAAAAAACCATGGCTATCGGCAATCAATTTCAGAGGGTTTTGTAACCCATCGTAAACATTTCCCAGCAATCCAGGACCCAATTGCACTGACAACAGAGTACCGGTCGCTTCCACCGGATCTCCTACTGCCAAACCCCGGGTATCTTCAAAAACCTGAGCATCAGCGTACTGCCCTCGAATACGTAGCACTTCTGCTTTGAGTTTCTCTTGGCGTTTACCTGCGGTAGAACGGGGGCACACCAACACCATCTCATTTTTCATTAGACCCCGAGGCAAATCCTCAGGAATACGGATAGTGACCAAATCGTCACGAATAGCCTCCAATTGAAGGCGGCTGCCCGTCGCAGAATGGGGCGTTATCATGATGGGTAAGCCTCTGAAGAATGGAGAACTCGCTGCAACAGGGCAGTAATTGCTTCGGTAGCTCGGCGCTCGTCCCGCTGAGCAATCCACCGCTCGATAAGACCGAAGCGTAAAACGTAAAAAATAATAGCGGTTAAATCAAAATCGTGACTCTCTCCCGCTCGGCGCAATTCGCCTTCAGCGGCTTCTAACAATAGACGTCCAGCATTTGCCATATCCCCACTTCGGACAGCCACAACGTATTCCCCTAAAAATGGGAAACGCCGCTCTAATCGAAAATTAGGCTCCTGCCAATAATGAACTAAATATTCCAACACATAACCCCGCCACCACCCTTCTTCAAGGCCAGGCGGAGGCAACCCTCGTTCTCGACGACGAATAGCCGCCGTGGTCATACGAAACTCCATAAACCAAGTAAAATTTTCCTGCAAATCTGGATCTGGTAACCTTTGCATAAACTCTTTAGCACGACGCAAATAATCCTTATCTCCTTGATTCCCTCGCTCACTGAAAGAAACAAAGGATCGGTACTGCTCTAATAAGGTTAAATGCTCCCGAGCTAACAGACCATTGATCCGCTTTTCCAGATGGGGACGAGTAAAAGGAAGGTTTTTGTTCTGAGGCAAAGGGGGCAAGAAAGGCAAACTTGCCGCCAGCGCATAATAACCGGCGGCAGCCATTAGTTGCCAATCCCCTGGAGAAATACCCTAAATCCCGGCTGGATAAAACGACTCAACAGGGATACTAAAGCTTCTTCAGTGAGAGAAATCTCAACACCCGATTCTGGAACGGAGATCATCAGTCCACTATTAATATTATTATTGGTGGATAGAGTTACTCCAGCTCGTAGCATTTGAGTAGTAAGACCGGCTACAAAATCGCTCCGTTCCCCTGCTAAAATCAATGCTAAGCGTTCGGCATCATCCAATCGGCTAGTATTACGAATATCCCCAGCGATGCTCAAAATAAGAGACTCGAGAAATTGGGGATCGGCCAAACGATCAGAAACCATTTGCTGGAGATTTTGCCGAAACCGCTCGGTAAGACGATTTTTTAATTCTAAAACTAGATCTCGCGCACCTTCCCGTAGTTCTTCTTCCACGGCACGCCGGAGATCATCTGCCTGTTTACGGGTGCTGGCTAAAATGTCGCTTGCATCTTTTTCAGCACTCGCAATCAAGGCAACTGCTTTGGATTGAGCCTCAGCAACCAGACGCTCTGCCTCAGCACGCCCTTTGGAAACCCCTTCATCCCGCAATTGAGCAATGAGCTGCTCGACACCAGCGGAAACAGGTTGGACAGTAGTTTTCTTCATGGCGGGGTTAACTCCGCAGGATGTTGTTGCTAAGCATCATAGCGAAGATAAAAGAGAAAACAGCAAACCCTTCTACGATGGCGGCCGGGGTTACCGAAATACCAAAAATTTCTGGTTTGCTCTTAGAAACTTGAATAGCCGCTGCACAACAAATACCTTGATAGATGGCACAAACTAATAGGGCTACACCAGTGAGAATACCAATCCCAAAGACACCGGGAATGCTTGCCATATTAATGGCATGATCAGCACCAAACATCCGACCGCTCAGGGTAAACATAATGACAATGCCGTAGATATTCATCGAAGAAGGCAATGCTGACAAACCAATAAACTTTCCGTGACCGCTATCTAGTTCCAACATGGCCCCCAGGGCCGCTTGGCCGGCAATAGCGCAACCAATGGCACTCCCCAAAGCGGATAGGGCAATAGGGGCAAACAAACCAATCCAACCGGGAATCAAATAAAAACTCTCCACTGGCTTACTCCTGTGAGGCGGTTTTGCGAAGGGGATTAAAGGGACTACCATCTTCAATATCAGCCCAACTTAAAAATTCGATGAAATTTAGACGCAATCCATGTACAGCGCCCCCCATGATAGACAACATCATATTAAGAATATGGCCAATCAAAATAACTAGTGGGCCAAATACAATCCCGAAGGCACCTGAGCTATGGATAATCTGCATCCCCTGGTCATTGAATACCTGAGCGAGGGATGCTCCTGCTAAACACAAGGCAAACAAGCGCAAGTAACTCAAGGTATCGCCAAATACTTTGGTGGAATGAATGATCGCGTGAATACCTTCCCATAATTGGGCCAACACATTCTTCCAACTCACTGGAGAATAATGACCGGTGAATAACAAAATCAGCAATGCCCCTCCCTCTAATAATTGGATACCTTTGCCAATTAAGCCACCATTGAGGTATGCCAAAAATCCTCCCCATAACACTAAAATCCATCCTAAAGGGGCCAGAGCAGTTGGATGGGGCCAGCGCCGACTCAACTTAACACCATTGGCAATACTTAAATGCACCACCCCCAACAACAAAGACAGTTTGATCATGGTTTCGGTATCATGGGGACTGGCAATTTGCCAATCATGCAGCCAGCTCCCTTCCTCAGGCTCAAGCCCAAAATAGCTACCCAACAGCACACCGGCTGTGAGAGAACCACCGGTAAGCCAAGCCCCTAGGGTTCGTAAACGACGAGCACTGGCACTACGACCCATCCGTGCCCACCCCCACAACAATCCAATTAAGAAAATACCGGCATAGCCAGCATCCCCTAGAATGATGGAGAAGAAGATTCCAAAAGCGATAAAAATAGTGATGGAGGGATCCCAGGAGCGATAGCCAGGAGTAGAAAAGAACCCCACCAAATCTTCTCCTCCCTGGAACAACGGAGGATTGCTGAGTAGAGTGGGGGGCTGATCATCCTCGGTGGGTTCTTCGAAACACACCGCGAGCCCCCACTGGTGACAGAAACTTTCCAGGGCAGGTTGCTCGGCCTGGGGAACCCACCCTTGTACTACAAAAAAATCAGCCTCTACCAACACCTCTCCAGAAGCTCGCGCTTGGGCGATACCGTCATTAAAAGCAGCCAATCCTCGTCTTAAGAAAGGCAAATAACGGGTGAGATCAGCCCGTTCATCCCGGAGGGCCTCTAATTCAGCTTCCACTTCATCCAGCGCCCGCTCCAATGTATGAAGGTCCATCCGCCCAGTACGCATACGGGGAACTGGCATTGCACCATCGGGAGGCGGATCCTGAGAAATGGCAACAACAAACACCGACCAGTTATCTGCTCCCACCACTTGCCACGGTGGCGCATCATCCCTAATCAGCCCTAATTGACCTCTAGGCATGCGATAAAACCAAAGGTTAAGCCCCCCCAGTTCCCCTGGCGCAGGAAAACGAAAATATCCCCAATGGCGCAAACTAGCAGCGTAAGTTTCTAGGTCATCTTTACGATCGGTAAGTTCTTGAGTGGCTACCTTATTTATCTCAATTTGCTCCATCAATTCAGCAAAAGTGAGTTTGGGAGAAGTACGGCGTGCAGGTAATTTCTCTGGGCAGTCATTCAAATAATTCACTGCCCGCATAGCTTGTTCGGGATAGGAAATATCTGCCGGATAATCCCGCGCCAGCGGAATAACATGAAAAACACCTAACTCCTGAAGTTGAGCTAAAGTTTCTCTTTTCTGATCAGGTGGTCCTACGATAGAACATTTACTCAGGGTGACGATGCTCATTCTAATGGGCCTCCGCCTTAGCTTTAGCCAATTTGGCCCTAACTACCTCTGCCCGCTCCATATCGGAAAGAAAAATCCGAATACGTTGAATATCTCGCTGAGCTTGAGGGATCAGCACCTTCTCAAATAAATTAACTCGTTGAGCGGTCTTATTGAGCGCATCAGCAAGGTAACGATAACGTTCTTCAAAAATAGTTATTTTAGCGGTTAAGGTAGCAATCGTCTGTAATCCATCGAGAAACGCATCTAGCCAAAAGGGGGTTGCCAAAAAACTATAAGGCTCGACAGCGAAATCCACCCGCTTTAACAAAGGAAGGCGAACCCCAACGATATTTTCAACATCAGTTTCTAAACCAGTCATCCGCACCATTCCCTCCACGTGATGCACCATACCTGGTAACATGGGAAAACGACTAGCAAAATTTTCCTCAATGGCATTTAGTTCTTGGCGAGCTCGGAATAGCATTTGTTCGGCTTTTACTTTCTCCGCCATCAGTTGCTGACGGTTCAACTGTAGTGTTTACAGCAGAAGATATTAATTTACTTCTCGAAGACAGCACAATTAGAGATGAATCAGTTGAAGTGTATGTGGGCGGAATACTACAAACTAGCGGGTACACTATCACAGATGATAACCCAGTAGAAGTTACATTTACAACTGCACCAACAGCTGGGTCAGAAGTTACAATATTAGTACGCCGTGGTGTTTGGTGGTATGA
>CAWUNB010000069.1:0-9619 GCA_963923745.1 uncultured Thiotrichales bacterium | reverse complement strand
GATCCTCTCTGGTCTCGTGGGCTCGGAGATGTGTATAAGAGACAGCCCCAGATACCGCCCGTGCTCGCCGAGTGTTAGACAACGTATTAGCAGAAGGGCGCCACCAACTCACCGAGCCAGAAGCAAAAACCATTCTAGCCGCCTATGGTATCCCAGTCGTACGCACCCTGATTGCCACCACCCCGGAAGAAGCGGCCAAAGTAGCCATTGGTATAGGTTTTCCAGTGGCTATCAAAATTCTATCCCCTGATATTCTCCATAAATCCGACGTGGGGGGAGTGGTGTTAGATTTGGACAATGCTACGCAGGTTAATCACGCCGCTCAGGCCATGTTGACTCGACTACGGGAAGCCTACCCCGACGCCCGCTTGCGCGGATTCTCGGTGCAGAAAATGGCACGACGGCGTGGAGGTCACGAAATTATCATCGGTGCGACCACCGACCCCATTTTTGGTCCAGTGATCCTATTTGGTCAGGGTGGTACAGCTGTAGAGGTTATTGCCGACCGGGCCATGGCTTTACCACCGTTAAATATGAATCTAGCGGATGAATTGATCTCCCGTACTCGAGTCTCCAAGCTGCTGGCGGGTTATCGTGGTCGGCCAGCTGCTGACTTGGAAGAGGTTAAGCTGGCGTTGATTCAAGTCGCTCAGCTTATGGTGGACTTACCAGAGGTGGCGGAAGTGGATATCAATCCCTTATTCGCCGATCAGGACGGAGTAGTCGCACTGGATGCCCGCCTGGCATTGCAGCCTCCCCAAGGCCGAGGAGCTGATCGGCTGGCTATTCGTCCCTATCCTCAAGAATTAGAAGAATGGATTACCTTGGCCAACGGTCGCCAAGTATTACTGCGTCCCATCCGTCCAGAAGACGAGCCTGCTCATCATGCTTTCATCGCTCGCTTAACGCCAGAGGACATCCGTTTCCGTTTCTTTGGGTCCCTCAAAGAGATTCCCCATTCCCAAATGGCTCGATTTACCCAGATCGACTACGACCGGGAAATGGCTTTTATTGCCACAGCAGTGGATGGTAAAGGTCAGCCAGAAACTTTAGGGGTAGTTCGCACAGTGACTGACCCAGATAACGAAAAAGCGGAATTTGCCATTGTGGTCCGTTCTGACCTCAAGGGACAGAAATTAGGACGGGCACTGATGGATAAGATGATGCGCTACTGTCGTGCCCGGGGAACCCAAGAGATGATCATGCAAACTTTGCCAGAAAATCGAGCAATGCTGGGAATGGCTAAACGCTTCGGTTTCACTACCCGACCAGGGGATGAAGACACGGTGGAATTGAAATTGGCCTTAGCATAACTCCGGTGATGAGCTCCGTTCCCACGCCCCAGCGGAGGAACGGAGCCTGGGTTGGTCCCACCTAAGTTATCCCCCTTGCCGCTTACGAAATTGGGAAAGTACGTGAGTTAAGCGGCTCAGGTGGTAAGGCTTCACCAGAAAACCATTTGCTCCAGAAGTAAGAGCAGTTTTGACATTAGTGGCGCTGCTGTGGGCAGATAGCATGCACACAAAAGTATCTGGCAGTAATTTACGAATTTCCCGCAACGCTTCTAAGCCATTTTTACGGGGCATCTCGATATCCAAAAATACCAACGTTGGCCGGTAGTTATTGGCATGGCGTACCGCCTCTTCTCCGTCCCGGGCAACGATGACTTCTTGAATTCCAAAATCCAATAAATTTTTCTTAAGTAGATCCGCTGCGATAGGAGTGTCATCCGCTACCAAGGCCACGACGCTTCCCTGGGGTGCTACCACTGCTGGCGTTGCCTGCGGAGCCGGTCGATTTACAGCAGGAGGTGGAGGTACTGGATGAGTAATCTCGGAGTGCTCTGAATCTTCCAGGTTCCCTATTGCTGGCCTTTCTGCTACTGACAAAACGTCCGCCGCAGGGGGAAAAGCATCGGAAGTGGTCATGACGGGTCCTAACACTACTCAAGTAGATGGTTGATTCAGGGCCGCCACCAGGCGGCTCATGTTGTCGATGGCGGCAATAGTTAATGCCCTATCCCCCGCCGCTGCCGCCTTTTCTGCATCCTTGGCAGCCGTACCCACTTCAGGGAAACCCAATCCCCCTGCAACCCCCTTTATCTGATGAGCCAGCCCCCGTACTCCATCCAGATCTCCTTGAGCTAAAAAGTCCTGCAATTGAGCAAGAGTTTCAGGCAAAGAACTACGGAAACGCTGGGAGAGTTCTTCAGGAATTGCACTACCTGCTGAGGTGAGGGCAAGAGGAGCATCACCGCTAGCTGGAGGTAGGTAACTGGCAACGACTTGATAAAGATTGTGCCAGTCTACCGGCTTAGTAAGAAAATCGTTGCAACCGGCCTCCTCGGCGTCCCGCCGATGGGATTCCATGGAATGGGCGGTTAGAGCCACGATGGGAACAGGGTACAGGGACATGCGGAGAATTTGGGTAGCCTCTAGTCCCCCCATAACGGGCATCTGCATATCCATCAATACCAAATCGAATTCTTCCTCCAGAGCCCGCTCCACAGCCTGGGAACCGTCGGACACTACCACAATTTCTGCCCCAGTTTTAGCTAAATGGTGGGTAACCAGCTGCTGGTTGTAAGGGTTATCTTCCGCCAGCAGGATTCGCCCACTAACTCGGGGGACGGTCAAGGTCTCCCCTGGACGAAGCAAAGTAGTGCCTAAACTCCCTGGATCATCAACAACCTGTGCTGGATCTACCGGACCGGTACTTACGGTAACTACGAACACACTACCCACACCGGCACAACTCTCCAGCCACAAGTCTCCCCCTAGGCTTTGGGCCAATTGATGAGAGATATACAACCCCAAACCGGTACCGCCATAGCGACGAGTTACAGAGGTATCTGCTTGAGTGAAGGGCTGAAATAGCCGACCCCGTTGCTCCTGAGTTAGGCCAATGCCGGTATCAAATACTGTGATTACTAAAATTTCTTCTTCCAGATCACAGCTTACAATGAACCATATCCCCCCCCGCTCGGTAAACTTCACCGCATTGCCGAGTAAATTCAGCAGAATCTGCCTCAATCGGGCAGGATCGCTCACGATGGTACGGGGAAGAGGAGTCAGGTACTGGACCGACATGATCAATCCCTTCGCCTGGGCCTGCGTTCGAGCAATATTGGCACAAGCATCCACCAGGGTTGGGAGATCTAAGGGGATACATTGAATTTCTAAACGATCTGCTTCGATCTTGGATAAATCCAAGAGGTCATCCACCAATGTTTGTAAGTGGCGACCGTTTTCAATGACGGCGCTGAGGGCCTTGACTCGTGCTTGGGGAGTCTGCTCACTCTCCTCTAGGGTTCCAGCAAATCCAAGAATTGCTGTGAGGGGAGTACGCATTTCATGACTCATGTTAGTCAGAAACTCGCTTTTGGCCCGATTCGCTGCCTCCGCTTGATCCCGAGCAAGGCGCAATTCTTCCTCCAAGCGCATTTGCTCAGTGAGGTCCATGTTGGTACCTAAGACTCGAAGGATCCGTCCGTCCTGATCCCGGGTACCCACCCCCCGCTCCAAATGCCAGCGGTACTGACCATCCCGGTGAAGAATGCGGTTAACGCGCTGATAACCCGGACGCCGACCGTCCAGATAGGATTCCAGTTCAGACATCGCTACCGGTAGGTCATCAGGGTGAACGCGGCGGGTCCATTCATCAAAACGATTGGGGATTTCTTGTTCTTCGTAGCCCAGCAATTTCTTCCAATGGGGAGAGAAATAGACATCCCCCGTAGTGAAATCCCAGTCCCATAATCCTTCGTGAGTAGCCTGTAGAGCTAGAGCAATACGTTGTTCGGAGAAACGTAGTGCCTCCTCACTGCGGCGTTGCTCTGTTAAAGATTCCTCCAGAGCCACCAAGGTTGCGTGGTAAGTACGCAACTCCCGCAACCGCCGCTCTAAAACTGCCAAACGAATAGCCAGTAATCGCAAATCTACCGGTTTAACTAAAAAATCATCAGCTCCAGCTTCCAGTGCCCGTTCCTGTTCAGCCGGATCCCCTAGACTGGTAACCACCATTACCACAATGGTGCTTCCTTGGGGCGTTCCACGAAATCGCTGACATAAATCCAATCCATCACCATCGGGAAGCATTCGATCCAATAACAACATATCCACGGTATCGGCAGCGAAGGTTTCCTCGGCTTGTGCAGCAGTCCCCACCACAACCACGCGATAACCCCGAGCAGTGCAAGCTCTGGCCAGAAGGCGTTGGCTAATGAGGTCGTCCTCGACAACGAGGACCGTCGGAGTGGACTCCATGGGGGTCCTTGGGGTAGCCGCTAATCAGGAAGGTGACGTTAGTATCTTTTCTAAAAATAAGCCATCCAATTCTGGGGACAAATTTAACCAGTGGGGAGAGGAGATGAATGGAATGGGATATATCGGGCAATTTAACCAACGCCCTAAATCACTCTGGGTACTTGCTGGCCTATCTGGGGAACAGTGATTGAGCACCACCCCCGCTAGGGTTAAATGCCGTGTGGTAATGGCTTCCACCGTAAGTTGAGCATGATTAAGGCAACCCAATCGATCCATTACCACTAACAGCACTGGCAATCCCAAAGCTGTGGCTAGCTCGGCGTTGCGAACTCCCGGTGCTAGAGGACTCAAAAACCCGCCTGCACCTTCTACCAGTAAAAAATCCCCTGCTTCGACACCCGCTCGACAAGCGCCTACAAGGTCTGTTTCATTCAGTGTCACCCCCTCTAAGAGGGACGCTCGCTCGGGGGATAGGGGAGCCGCCAAGGGCCAGGGACAGATTTGGTTCAGAGGTTCCCCAAGACCAGCCGCTTCAACCAGGGTCGCGGCATCTACTGGGAATCTGCCTTGGCAGCCAGATTCCACCGGTTTACGTACCCTGACTCGCTGTCCTTGAGCCGCTAAACGAGCCGCAAGGGCTGCACCTACCAGTGTCTTGCCAACCCCGGTGTCTGTTCCGGTAATGAATAAACCCTTCATTCGAAACTCACCAAGAACAGTGATCGTGAATAGAGAAAATAATCCGTAGATGGATTTTCCACTATAAAATTATCACGATGGTGTCAATCAATTCCGGATCCGAGTTGGAGGCTGGCGGCTGAGCAACAGTGCCGGATCTATTCGGGCATCATTAAGACTCACACTCCAGTGAAGATGAGGGCCCGTTGCTCGACCTGTACTGCCCACATGACCTAGCACCTCTCCCTGAGCCAACCATTGACCTTCTCTAACAGTAATATCTTCTAGGTGGCAGTATAAAGTCACTAAGCCTTCGCCATGATCCAGAAACACGGTGCGACCATTGAAAAAATAATCTCCCACCCGGATAACTTGCCCTGGTGCTGGACTGTGCACTGGAGTACCCCTAGCAGCCGCCAGATCGATACCACTGTGGGGCGCTCGAGGTTGGTTGTTGAAAAAACGGCGTAATCCAAAAGGGCTACTTTGGGGGGCGTTTACCGGTAATTCCAACCAGGGAACCAATCCAGGTTGGGGATGGTAATGACCAAAGGCTTCCCGCGTTTCTGCTTGCTCTCGCTGGATACGCTCCAGATCAGCAGGATTGGGCTCCACCTGACGTTGATTTTTTAGAGTGAGGTATTGGCTCTGGTATTCCTGGGGTTGCACGGTGAACGCCAAAGATCGACTACCCTGATCGTCTCGTACTTGGATCACTCCAGAGCCAAGTTGGGCATCCAACGGAATACCTACTAAAGCGACCCAATAGCCTTCCGCCGCCAGCACCATGACCCGCTGTTTACGGTACTCCACTTGAGGAGCGAACCCCGTCGCCCTAAGTCCTAGGGGAAGCACAGCAATACCGCCTGGTACAGGTTTGGACTCCGGTAGACTGGCACCATTGGCAACAGAAACCAGTAGTACAACCAAGGCAAGCAGCCAGGAAGACACGGGAGTAATTATCACAGGCACTTCCTCCAAATAACCGGCTCACTAGCTACATAATCAGTCCACTAGCTACCGACCAATATAATGGATTCCGCCCATCAGCGAAGCGTTTAGTGTAGTGCTAAACTGCCCCTTCCCCCCTGAGGGGACCGGTTTTCCGTTTGTTTCCAATTGTTTCTGGGAGTTTTCCGCCATGGGTTTCATCGACAGCTTACGCCAGCAGGTCTTGTTGTGTGACGGAGGGACGGGAACCCTTATCCAAGCGGAAACCTGGGACGTAGAGAAGGATTTTTGGGGCCTGGAGAATTGTTCAGAAGTGCTGGTACTCACTCGACCGGATTTTGTTACTAAAGTCCATCGTGCTTACTTCTCCGCTGGAGCCGATTGTGTCGAAACCAACACTTTTGGTGCCAATCAAGTAGTGCTAGCAGAGTTTGGATTAGCGGATCGCACCTTGGAAATTAATCGGCGAGCAGTGGAGATTGCTCGGGCCTGCGCCAACGAATTTGCTACACCAGATCGTCCCCGCTACGTCATTGGCTCTATGGGACCGGGGACCAAGCTTCCCAGCCTAGGCCACATTGACTACGACACTCTCGAAGCCTCCTACGCCGAACAAGCTCGAGGGTTGTTGGAAGGTGGGGTGGATGCCCTGCTGTTGGAAACTCACCAGGATTTGCTAACCATGAAGGCGGGTATTAATGGTGCTCGCCTAGCCCAGCGGGCTACAGGTCGGACTGATGTGCCCATCCTAGCCCAAGTGACCATTGAAACCACTGGTACCATGTTGGTGGGTTCTGACATCGGTGCAGCGGTTACCACGTTGGCAGCCATGGGAGTCACAGGCATTGGGATCAATTGCGCCACGGGTCCTGCTGAAATGGCCGAACACGTCCGTTATCTAGGAGAAAACTGGCCTAATCTCATTTCAGTGATGCCTAACGCTGGGTTGCCCATGTTGGTGGATGGGCAAACTGAATATCCCCTAGCCCCAGAAGAGTTGGCCTACTGGCAGCGCCGTTTTATCGACGAAGATGGTGTAGGGCTAATTGGTGGTTGTTGTGGTACCACCCCAGCCCATATTGCAGCATTACGGCGGATGTTGGATGAGCGGCCAAACCCAGCACCGAAGTGCCGTTCTATTGCTCTTACCCCCGCTTTGGCTTCCCTCTACACCAGCGTTCCTCTCCGTCAGGAGAATGCTATTTTCGCGGTAGGGGAACGCTCTAACGCCAATGGCTCAAAAAAATTCCGGGAGCGGTTGAACGAAGAAGATTGGGATGCCCTGACCGCTATCGGGCGGGAACAAGTCAAAGAAGGCTCCCATGCTCTGGACCTATGTGTTGCTTATGTGGGTCGTCCAGAAGCCCAAGACATGCAAGCAGTAGCCACCCGTTACCGCAGTCAAGTAACTGTACCTTTGGTCATTGATTCTACTGAGGTACCCGTTATTGAAGGGGCCTTGAAACTTATTGGCGGCAAACCGGTTATCAATTCTATTAACTTTGAAGATGGTGAAGAAAAAGCAGCGCAAATTTTAACCTTAGCCCGTCGGTTTGGCGCTGCTGTAGTAGCTTTAACCATTGATGAACAGGGAATGGCTAAAGATGTGGAACATAAACTAGCTATTGCCCGGCGGTTATATGATTTTGCCGTAAACCGTCACGGTCTCCCTCCCGCTGATTTATTATTCGATCCTCTTACTTTTACTATTTGTACCGGTGTTGAAGAAGATCGGGAGCATGCTATTAATACTTTGGAAGGGATTCGCCGTATTCGGGAAGAAATGCCCGCATGTCAAATCCTCTTAGGCTTATCCAACGTTTCTTTTGGTCTTAAACCAGCAGCTCGGACTATTCTTAATTCGGTATTTCTGCACCACGCAGTAGCGGCAGGCATGACTGCGGCGATTATCCATGTTTCTAAAATTGAGCCGCTACATCGTATTGAACCTGCTCTAAAAGAAGCAGCGGAGGATTTAATTTTTAATCGCCGTCGGGATAACCAAGATCCTCTATTGCGTTTCGTAGCGCTCTTTAAAGAAGTAGGTAATAAAGAAACCCGACAAGCGACCCGAGCTACCGTGGAGGAAGCTCTACGCCAGCGTATTATTGATGGCGATCGACAAGGATTAGAACAAGATTTAGCACGGGCTATGGAGAATTATTCTCCCTTAGAAATTATCAACACTTTATTATTAGATGGAATGCGAATAGTAGGAGAATTATTTGGTAGTGGCCAAATGCAGCTGCCCTTTGTTTTACAATCAGCGGAAACAATGAAAGCAGCGGTAACTTATTTACAACCTTTTATGGAAAAATTAGCCGGAGTAGAAAAGGGAACATTAGTATTGGCAACTGTAAAAGGTGATGTGCATGATATCGGTAAAAATTTAGTAGATATTATTCTTACCAATAATGGCTATCGAGTTATTAACCTGGGAATCAAACAACCATTGAATAATATTCTGGCTGCTTATCGAGAGTATCAGGCGGATGCTATTGGATTATCGGGGTTATTAGTAAAATCGACGGTTATCATGAAAGAAAATTTAGAAGAAATGGCCCGTCAAGGAGTTACCGCACCAGTGTTACTGGGAGGGGCCGCCCTGACCCGTCGCTACGTGGAAGAAGATTGCCGATTGGCCTACAGCCACGGCGTGCACTACGCTAAGGATGCTTTTGCTGGATTGCATCTCATGGATAGCATCATGAAGGCTAAATTGGCTGGTGGTCACGTCGGTTGTGGTTGCCATCCTAAATCCCCCTAAGGGACTGCTGATGCCATCTTTCCTCCATACCCCCCCTAGCAAAACCGCCCGGATTTGGGGAGGGGTGGTGCTTTGTCTGGCTCTGACCAACTGTACTAGTTTGCTTCCTACCACTGGTCAGGAGGAAACCCGCACCTACCTCCTGGAAGCTAATATCACCAAGGGGGTTAGTACAACCACCAAAGCTGGTCCGACTTTAGTTGTGGCCATGCCAGATGCTTCTCCTGGACTGGATTCCACGGGCATTGCCTATGTCCGGGAACCTCATCGACTGGATTACTACCTCAAGAGTCAGTGGGCTGATACCCCCCGGCGCATGATACGCCCACTATTGGTGACCGCTCTGGAAGCCACCGGCCAGTTCCGTGCCGTATTGGCAGCGCCTTCTCCCTTATCAGGAGATATGTTATTGGAAACGGAAATTCTCCGTCTCCAGCAAGAATTTCTCGGAGAACCTAGCCAAGTGCGATTAATTCTGCGGGCTCAGTTAGTAAATGTCTCACAACGCCAGGTTATGGGAACTCAGGTTTTTGAAACATTAGAACCGACTCCGACTCCGGATGCTTACGGTGGGGTACAGGCAGCTAACCGTGCCCTATCCCGGTTGCTCACAGAACTAGCAACCTTCGTGGCTGCACTACCCCAAGCATCCCGTTAACTTCTCTCCAGGCCTTCCCAATGACCCATTACTGGCCAGATTTGCTGCTGACCTTGCGACGGGTAGTCGCAAAGTTCATGCGGAGACTCGCCGATCGATTGGAAGGTGAGGCCGAACTAAGGGGCGAACAAAAACGACCATTGGCTGATCAGGGAAATCTCCAGGTGTCGGAGAATTCGCCGGTAATTTCAACGCCCCACCTACAACCGGATTCCGATCTGGTGTTGGATATGGATTATCTGCAACGGACGATAGGTTCTGTCTCTTATACACATCTGACGCTGCCGACGATACTCCTTG